>JBILOD010000400.1:0-4226 GCA_044374645.1 Pseudobdellovibrionaceae bacterium
ACGGTTGCTGGATCAATTATTAGAGTCAGCCAAATCAGATCTTGACAAGGCCGAAGCTTTGGCTGAGCAGACAACGTCACTATCTTCCATTGGGAATTTTATTAAGGCTATTGAAACAGCCAATCGCGGTTTAGCCTTTATTGGAAAAGATATTCCCGAGAACGCGGATGTTGCAAAAAAGCGTTGTGCTCAGTTGATGGAGGAAATTCATCGTGGAGGGGTGGACGTTTGGGACAAGATTTTACACATGCCCTTCACTCAAGAGCGCTAGAGCAAAATTGAACTTTCCTTTTATAGTGAATTGATTCCTGACTTATACATGTCAGGATTGGTTTCCCAATTGTATTTGTCGGCTGCTCAATCCACTCAGCACTGTTTGGCTGGGGGTATGGATGAATCGGTCATATATTCATTCTCTATTATGGGCCTAAATCTGGGCGAGAATAAACACTTCCAGGAAGCCTTTCAATATGAGGATCTTGCAAAACAACTTTCCGAGAAATATCCGAACACGTTTGGAGCCACTCGCGGGATGAACGGAGTTGTTTGGTGTAACATGCATTCGCGCAGTCATCCACAAGAGATTGTTTCGTACTGTTTGAAGGGGATCCAAAGCGGGCGAAATTGTGGCGATCTTTATAATGCAGGACTGTGTTATGGACCATTGATGTGGAATCTTCAGGTGCGCGGGGCCCCTCTCGCCGAGATCGAAGGCTACGCCAAAGAATGCCTGCATTTTTCCCTGAAGTTTCATCTGTCTTTTTCAGTGGGGCTCGCTGAGGCCGTTCAGTATGGTTGGATTGATCCTATGAAAAATGGAGGTGATTTTGCTCCGATGGAGGAGCGTATTGCTAAATGGGAGAAGGCCAATCACATTGCCTCGATCGGGAGTTATTTTGTTCATGAAGCATTAGTAAATTTTTATTTAGGGCTCCATGAAAAGGCCCAGCAGTCATTGGAGTCGGTGGAACGCTATCTGCATGGTTTGACCGATAATGTGTTGAAACGAGAGTGGTACGTTTTTCGGGTGATTAATGCCTTAAGATTGTTTGAAACAGGGCAGATGTTTGACTCTAAAGAGGCTTTGGCTTCCTTTATACAGCCTATTATTGAAAAGCTGGAAACCTGGGCGAAGTTGGGGCCGCTCCTGCAGCCGTACATGAGTTTCTTGAATGCGGAATTCAAACGTGTGTTTGATGGGCTTGAGGCCTCGGTCTTGAGTTATCAAGAAGCAATTAGTGTGGCTAATGAAAAAGAATACACTTTTCTTGAAGGCTACCTTAATCAAGTCCTGGGTTCCATTTTGCTGAAACTCAACCGTTCGGTGATCGCCAAATTGCATTTTCGTGAAGCTTATCGTCTTTATCACGTGACAAATATGAGTCGTTTGGCGGCCGAATTAATTGAGACATTTCCTCACTTCTTTGAGGATGAGATGCGAGAGCCAGCGCCATCTTCTGAAGTAGGTGATGTTGTTCAGTCGTCACTCTCACTGCCAAGTTTGGATATTGAGTATTTTTTAAAGTATTCGCACACAATAGCAGCCGAGATGGATACAGAACTTTTATTGAAAAAAATTATGAATATCGTGATCGAATTGTCCGGTGCACAGTACGGATGTTTGGTGATGGATCATGGTGGTGAGTTGTGGGTGAATGCAGAAAGTCAGATTAAAGAAAAAGAGGCCGTGTTGACGAATCGGATTCCCCTGGCGGAGGCCAGCCATGTGTGTCGGTCGATGGTTCGTTATGTCCAAAGGACTCGCGAGACGATCATCTTAAAGAATGCCAGCGAAGAAGGAGCGTTTAAAGACAATCAAGAAGTTCAGAGTTTAAAGCTCAAATCGGTCTTCTGTTTGCCTTTCTCTAAACAAAATAAATTGATTGGCATTCTTTATCTCGAGAATCGATTGAGTGATTCGGTATTTTCGCCCAAGCAAGTTGAAATGATACGACTGTTGAGCACCCAGGCGGCCATTTCATTGGAAAATGCCAGACTGGTTGAAGAGATGAGACGAGCGGAACGCCAGATTACCTCGTCGCTTCGAGAAAAAGAAGTTTTGCTCAAAGAAATTCACCATCGCGTGAAGAATAATCTGCAGGTCATTTCTAGTTTATTTAACCTCCAATCGCGCTTGGTTAAGGACACCGAAGCACTCAAAGCCTTGCGTGAGAGTCAGAATCGGGTGAAATCAATGGCTTTTGTGCATGAAAAATTGCATCAGTCGAAGGATTTAGCGCGAATCGATGTCGGGGGGTATTTAAAACTCTTGGCAATGAATTTAGCACAGTCCTTTGGTGGTGGTGATCTGCGCAAACATGCTGTAGAGATGGATATTCAGTGCGACGATCTTACGCTCAGTGTGGATATTGCGATTCCTATGGGGTTAATTGTGAATGAAATTATTTCGAATTGTTTTAAGCATGCGTTTCCTGATGGTCGAGCAGGGCGTATTGAAATTTCCCTACATAAAGTGAATTCAGATTTAGAATTATCAGTGAAGGACAATGGTGTGGGCTTTCCTGGGGATCTTGATTATCGCCAGACCCAATCTTTGGGTTTGCAGCTCATTATGAGTTTGGTGGATCAAGTGCAAGGTGAGATACAGTTGATACGTGAGAACGGAACTGAGTTTAAAATACAAATTCCTGTGGCAAGTTCCATAGCGGCAGCTTAAGGGGGCTCGATGAGCAAGGGACGTATAGTTGTTGTAGAGGATGAAACAATTGTAGCTCGTGACATACAAGCCACACTTCGTAGCTTTGGCTATGAAGTTCCAGAGATTGTGACCTCAGGGGAAGAGGCCATCCAGGCGGCATTTCGTTTAAACCCAGATCTGATGGTCATGGATATCATGATCAAAGGCGCAATGGATGGGGTTGATGCGGCTGAAATTATTCGGAGTCAATTTAATATTCCGGTGGTCTACCTTACTGCCTATAGTGATGATGAGACCCTCCGCCGTGCAAAATTGACTGAATCCTACGGTTTTATTGCCAAGCCTTTTGATGAACGAGAATTGTTCGTGGCCGTCGAGTTTGCGCTCTATAAACATCAAATGAACTTCAAAATGCAAGAGACAAAGAGTTGGTTAGAGTCCACTCTGCGTAGCGTACCTATGGCGATTATAGCAATGGATAAGGATGATAAAATTTCTGTTGTGAATCAAAAGGCCGAATTTTTGCTAGGGTACAAGGAGCATGAGATCAAAGGAAAACCCCTCAGTGAACTGCTGAAATTGAGTGGCATGGGGGATAATCCTGATTTAGAGCAAACGACCACCTACCAGACGCGCAAAGGGAGTCCTATCACACTCACATACCGGCAGGGACCCGTGCGAAATGAAAAGGGCATTCTCACAGGAAAAGTCGTTGTGCTTCAATAATGGTGGGGGTATTTTTCATAGTTACCTATGCCTAAGCTAAAATTATCGAATGCTAAATTATCGAACCTCAAGTTGAGAATGCTGATGGTCTTGTCCATTCTCTGGACGTTGTTTACGCTTGCCTTAGTCGCCTGGTGGATGATTTTTACGATGCAGCAACTTAATCGCCTTCAATCGGGGCAGCTTTCTGATCCCACAGTCTACCTGCAGCAGGAGAAAATGATCAAGGCTGAAGGGGGAGTGTTGTTGATGCTCCTAGGTTTAGGAGGTGTTGGTTTAGTGTTAGCTTTGTGGCAGCTACAGCGCCAGCATGAGAGAGTTCGGGATTTCTTTTCGGTATTCACACACGAAATAAAAACGAGCCTAGCTCGATTGATCTTAAAGTCCGACATTATGGCGGAGGAGAATCCTGAGAGTCATGCATTCCAGCAGTTCAAAGAAGAAACCGTCTTTTTACAAACTCAATTAGAAAATGCCCTTTGGGTGGCCAAGGGATTTGGAACCCTTTTTTGGGAAAAAGTAGAATGGTCTAAATTGATTCGGGATTTTGAGTGGTCTTGGCCTTCACTGCAATGGCACTACGAAGGTGCGCCGTTTGATGTGCGGATGGATCGACGAGCCTTTCAGATGGTTCTGCGCAATCTCGTCCAGAACTCAATTTCACACGGCCATGCCACAAAAATCACTTTTCGTGCCGTGCGCAATGAAAGCCAGTGGACTTTGTGGGTTGAGGACAACGGTGGTGGGTTTGCCGGTGATCATACACTATTAGGATTGTCCATGGAGCGCGCTATGCCCTCGAGTGGCACGGGTATTGGTTTGTGGGTTGTGGTACAAGGGG
>JBILOD010000516.1:0-3144 GCA_044374645.1 Pseudobdellovibrionaceae bacterium
CAACCGCTTCTATGGCACCAAGATCAATCGGCGTTTTCACCTGTTGACTTAAATCACCACCTCCTTCAACGACGAGGGTCGCCTTTTTCAACGTCGTAATTTTGCCGTCTTCTAAAACGCGCTGCCGGATGGCAAAAAGATCAGAAAGAGTAACAGTTGTAGACACTTCCGCTGCTGGCAACCGAGAGACGGAGTTTATAATTGTATTCGAATTTAATCGAGAATTGATTGTTGGCGCAAAACTGCAAATAAAACCACCTGCTAAAACAGCAACAGAGCCCATTTGAATTTTCATAAAAATTTCCTCTCAAATTTAAATCGTTTTTCTACTTATGAAATGGTTAAGGCAATATTCGTGCTTACTTCAATTCGAACAGGTTGCTTGGCACAGAATCAAACTGTATAAATTTTCGACATGTGTAAGGGGTGTTGCACCTAGTTTTATCTGGTTTCATTATCGGGTTTCATTTATCGGTTTTCACGCTGCCTGGAGACTGCAGCTTTCCACATTCTAGAGCATGTTGGGTGAATATCAGAGTCAGTGGTAAAAGCTATGACTGGTGCAAATTGAGAGGTCGCTTAAATTTAAAGACAAATTTTTTTAAGTTGATGGTTCTGTTTGGAGTTAGGCTCAACGGGCCAATGGCCCTTTCTTCGAAGGCGAACCTAGCTGCAGTCCAACAGGTTGGCACAATCTCATGACTTCCATTAAAAAAGCTCCCAATGATTTGATTGAAACGCACTATCTAAGTTCTATTTCAATCCTTCGACGGTTCACAATCCAGATGTTTTTCTACGAATAAGGTTTCCTGAAACCGAAGCGATCCAGGAACAAGAAAACTAAAAAGAGGTGGCCCTGCCCTCAGGGAAAAATTGGCCGCTGAGGGCTATACCAATTTAATCTATCAATCAATTTGGCTTTTTGAGCTGTTCGTCAATGATCGTCTTAAAGTGTTCAATGGGATAAGCACCTCGGACTAAATATCCATTGATATAAATATTTGGCGTGCCATTAATTGCAAGGGCTCGACCCAAGACTTTATCATCATTGATCGTCGCCATCGCCTGATCGGTGGAACGGCATTTTTCAAAGGCGAACAGATTTTGAATGCCGGCACGCTCAGCTAACTCAGTATAAATTGAAGGATTGAGTTTTTTCTGGTTTTCAAAAAGTAACTCCGAATATTTGCGAAACTCACCTTGTTGGCCAGCACAATGCGCACCCACCGATGCATTCATAGCCTCAGGGTGAAAATCCAAAGGAAAGTGGGCAAACTTAATGCCAACTGTTTCACCATATTCTTGCTCAAGTTGTGGAATATAACTCATGAACGTCTTTGTGTATGGGCACTGAAAATCACCAAAAACTAAAATTTGCACCTTCGCATCGGTCGAACCAGAAACAAAGTTCGATGCCGAAGCCAAAGCGGGGGCCAATAAACAAAAGAGAACCAATCGTCGGAACACTAACAGCGCTTTTTGCATAAATACTCCTTTTGCAAAAAAGCCTAGTGATCCCGAATAAAAATGTCAAAACTGGTATATATATTGATGCACCCCTTCTACCAACAATGAACATTCGTTGAACAATGATTTCTGCACTTGACGTGAAGTATGTGTATCGAAGTGAAAGTACCGAGCCCTCAGGGTTAGAGCAAATAGTGCAAGACCGTTCGCACGACTGTCAAAATGATGGCACCAAAAATGGCCGCCCACCAACCCTCAATGGTAAAACCACTAATGAGTGCCGCCGCTATTTTCAAAACTGCGCCATTAACGACAAACGTAAATAAACCCAGTGTCAGAATATTGATTGGCAGGGTTAGGATGATCAATATGGGCCAAATCAGAACATTCGCGATACCGATTACGACAGCGGCTGCCAATGCCGAAGCAAAGCCATCCACACGAAATCCTGGAACGATTTGCGCTGTGATCAATACGGCCACTGCTGAAAATAGCCAGTGAAAAAACAAAGTCGAAAAGGATGATGGCTCCATTAAAATCTCCTGTCGTTCTAGGTGCGACCAAAATACCTCGAGACTCTGAAATTGCAATCACAGGTTTTTCTGCTACCGAGCGACAAGATTATTAGAGTTAGGAACTTTTAAAAGGTGAATTCTCTAAAACAGGATGACCATTAGGGATTATTAGTCTGCATAAACTGCAAATAAAGAATGATATTATTGAGTTCGCCATCCGACAACATGGATCTAGAAAACGCACTCATCTTAGTCTTTGGCATATAGGCCTTGGGATTTCGGACAAAGGCACTCAATTGTTGAGTATCGAAGGCTCTTACAATCCCAGAGGACTTTAGGTCGACTCCCATCGTAGCATGCCCTTCGCCATTCATCGTGTGGCAAACAAAGCAATTGGTTCGAAAGCCAACAAGCCCCTGCTTCACTTGCTCTCTCTCCTGTTGGTCTATTGGCCAAGTCGATGGGAACACTTTGGGAAACTGAACGGCAAAGGATTGATTCACAAATTTAAAACCACTCAAATTAAATGGCCAATTGGCCTCTTTGTAGACTCCGTTCTTCGGCGATGGCCAAACCAAATAGAATGGCCCGACTTCTTTGTTTTCGTGACTCAATGGCCAAGGAGAGCCGTCTGCAAAACCATCTGCAAAACAAGAGCCATACAGTTTTTGTTTAAACAGGATCAAAAATTGGCATTTGAAAGCATAAAGGCAGACCCATATCCCCTGCACGATTTTTCTGTAAGAGGCCGAAATCAAGGGATTGACAAGCCTCAAAGTCAACTAGTCCTATCTCAAATAGCTAAGTGGGGCCAGAAACGGCGATACCAAGGATTGCGGCCTTTTCTGGTTGAGTTTAAAACGGCAGCGATTGGAGTTCGCCCAACGGCAACATTCTTGCAGAGGTCATGGCAAACGCCGCAATTCTGAGACTTTCTTGCCCGTAATTATCAAGGAGTTCTTTTGTGAAGCTAATACCAATGCTCACTCTTGCTCTGTTCGCCACGGCCCCGATGACTGCCAAAGCGGTCGGAATTTGTGAGACTCTCCTTCAAAAATTTGGAGTGACTCAACACGAATTGGATCTGCAGAATCTCGCCAGCAAACACAATTGGTTTGCTGAACTCAAAGGAATGCGAGGCACCAACCTCCAAGCTTCACTT
>JBILOD010000276.1:0-5701 GCA_044374645.1 Pseudobdellovibrionaceae bacterium
CCAGGCCTCATTGAGAGCCTACCTCGAGGAACCATTCTTTGGGGGCTTGTTGGCGAACGCCGCATTCTTGGTGTTGACAAAATCCCGTACGGGAACAGCACCAACTCTCTCCATTGGGGTGTTCGCCCCATTGATCGTGAGTTCGACCCCGATATCGATAGCACGAAATTGATCAAACAAAAACAATTTATAACCCTTCAGGATAATCTAGCCGCGTTTTTAATGACCGAGATCGATACCCGCTTCCGCCAAGCCCAAACTCAGGACGAAATAGAGACCCTCTGGAACAACGCTGAAGATGTCATCTCTGAGCTACAAAAACCTTTGAAAACGACGCCTCCCCTTTCTAAAATCAATCGTACCCGTTCCGACCTTGGATTTTATGAAAGACTCCGCCTAGGAGAATTTGGCGATATTGAAACGATTTGGGGTCAATTGGGACTTAACCAAAAATTTTCAAAACTTTTCCCGAAGGAGACTCAGTTCTGGAGTTCTAGTAAATCATTGGTGGAAATCTATTTAGAACTGAGAGTGCCACCCGCCCGCTACAGGCAAGCCTCTAAAAAAATTGATCCATATTGATTTTAACTGGAACAAATAAACTTCAACAGTTTAGGTCGCCTTTGATTGCTTTTTTAGGTAAAGGCACACACATACTTCAATGGAAAATACATGGCGTGAAGGTTTTGCTTTCCATGACCGTAGTTTCGAGTGTCGCTCGGAACCTCGGCAATTTATTCTGCCTTGGTATCGAAGTTCATGCGCTCTACGCTCTGCCAACGAAACAAAATGTGACTCTTACAACTGGTAGTGATATTCTCAACGGAATGCTCTCCGTTACAGCTCCACGGTCTTAGGTGATCAAACTCCACTTGAAAAGTTGAGCCACAAATTTTATTTGTCAGTGGGTCTCGAAATTGGCATCGCCCCTGATCGCGCTCCCAAACCAAGTGATTAATCCTATTTGGAATCGACCGGGTTACCTTCTTTGCTATTTCTGGAGATTTAGCTTCTTGCGCCATCATCGATGAGGTCTCAGTGGAAGGTTTGGGTGCGCTCGTTCTTTTCACTAATCCCTTTTTAATTTTGATCTCACGGATCGCCAATGGCAGGGCCTCTTTGAGAACTTGATTCAAATTGCCGTCGATAATTTTGTGCGATAAAAGTGACTTAAGTTCTTCAATCAGTTCTATGACTTCGGGCTCGCCTTCGAAAACAATCTTTTTAAAGACTTTACGAAGTTCAGGAGCCATGCCTCCAGTGGCTTCGGCCCTATGTTTTTCAATTTCATTGTGTTTATTAACAAGAGCCAATTCTAGTTCATTAGACGTGGCCTTTTCGCAGATTCCTGCGGATTCTGAATACCTTTGACGATCACTCTTTATCGTCGATGGTTTTGGATTCAAGGTTCTGTCTCGGAGCACAGTGAACCTGGTGAGTCGGTATTTCAGGCGGATTACCAAAGCCTACTTTGATTCTTTTACTACCAGTTCCCGTAACTTCTTTAGGTTCGAGACTGAAGGCGATACCCGCCATTCGATCATAGGAATTTGTAGATAGGTTTGACCAGGTGATGGTTTGTTGCTGAATATCCTGATTCAATAATTCGGCGACTGATCTCTTACCCGGGCTTGCTTGGGCTCTGGATAGCATAAGCTGTCCATCGATATAATTAAAATAAAGCATCAGATTTCCGTTAGTATCATTGAATGCATAAAAGGAAGTTCCTGGATAGAAACTTCCATTGGAGTCCTTTACAGAATGACAACTCAAGGCATCTTGGGGTACATCGGCAAAGAGCTCTTTCGTGTTTATTTGCGCAAAGGCCATTGCGACCGCGAAACGAACTCGCACCGAATCAGTGGCTCCATAGGTTCGTAAGATTTTGTACAGCGCTTCGTGAACAATCAGTCCTGCCTTGTTAGTATTATCTAAGAGGTCCCATATTTCTTGATTGATCAGAATTTGATTATTTTTCGTATAATTCGCAACTTGCTCAAACTCGCAACCTTCTTCGGGTAGTATGATGTGCTTTGAATCATCGACCGGCATTAAACCAACTTGATCCATTGAAGGTCCCTTGGATGCTAAAACAAAGTTGGCCATCTTCTGAAGCTGTTCCGTAAACTCTGGTCCACGTCCCATACCAAGGCGTTTAATCGCTTCCGACACTTGAACAGCCACAGGTTCATCATTCAGAATGACCATAAAACCGTGCTGTTTTCGGCCTTCATAAAAATCAAACAGTTCAGCGGTGTCAGGCAAAAACCAAGACCTGCAAATATGAACTTTGCCACCAGATCCGTCCAAACCGCCAATACCACCCGCCAGGTTTGAGACAACTGTGACAATAAATGCTGCTATTAGTAAATAACTTCTATTTAAGACAGAAGCGTGTGTTTTTAAGCTCATGAGATCTCCGACTTGGACCTTACATTCAATTTTTGGGCCATTCGATTGTATGCAAAAACCGAGAATTCCTAGACCCTCGGTTTTTGGGGGCGATCTATAGTTTGCGAGATCACCTATTTACTAATTTTTAACTGCACTGCAAGCAATGAGACGTTTTTGACCTCTGTTTATCAGGAGCAAGCCGTCGTTGCCATTTGCACTAGCCATAACGAGTGTGTTTTCGTCCAATTTATCGAACATTGCAACGTTGACTCGCCCATCTTCCTGAGACTGTATAGTGTAGCGATAGTTGCCTTCCTCGAAGAGAAGAACGGGAGAGACCTCATCGGTGGAGATGGTTTGTTGAGCCAACGCTGTTTTAAATACCTTATCGGAGTCTTCTGCTTGGACATAGCAAAGCCGTGTGCCCGCAATTGCTGAAAGACCTGAAAGCATAGTTACTTTGATAAGTCCTAGTGTTACTAAATTCGGTTTCATTTTCTGTTCCTTTGTTTTTTGGTTATTTGTTTCTTGGTTAACCATGAACCCAAAGTAACCGAACCGGCTGGCAATCACCTTAAAAAGGTTATAAAATTTAAGTATGAAAGTTGATTATTTTGCTAATGTTTAGTCCTAACTAGCCGATAATACGTATTATGAAGTCCATTTTCGAATTTGATGACTATCGGCGATTCTTGCGTAATTGGATTGAGAATCAACCAAAAAAAGGCCGAGGCATCCTGAAAGTGTGGTCCGACCTTCTGAGGGTTGAACCTTCGGTCATGAGCCAAATCCTCGCAGGAAAACGCGACCTAAATCCAGATCAGGTTTTCGAACTCCAAGTTTACATGAATTTGGGCGAACTCGAGAGTGAATACTTTAACCAACTCGTCGCTATAGATCGAGCATCAACGCAAAAGCTTAAAGTTCATTTAAGGACTAAACTTAACAAACTAAAAAAAGCATCTTTGGAGTTAACCAATCGGCTGAAACGCGAATTTGAATTCACCGATCAGCAAAAAGCCATTTTCTACTCAAGTTGGTTGTATTCCGCTTTACGACTGGCAATCTCTTGCTCCGGAGACCACAACATTGATTCCTTAGCATCCAAGTTTGGAATAACACGCGAACGGGCCGCTGAGATTTTGCAATTTCTTGTCTCTACTGGGTTGGTCATTGAAGAACTTGGCAGTTTTAAAATGGGCCCTCAACGGACACATCTGGAGCGCTCAAGTCCGTTTTTCATCAAGAACCATAACAACTGGCGTATTAAAGCCATTCAACACTCCGAAAACTTGCATTCCGATGAATTGATGTTCACTGGCCCCCTATCCATTAGTAGAAAAGACTTCAAGTTTGTGCGCGAAGAAGCCGCATTGTTTATTGAAAGAATCAGCCAAATTGTGAAAGACTCAAAGGCTGAGGATGTCGCGGTTTTTCAAATGGATCTCTTTTGGCTCAAAGCCGAATAAAACAAAGATGATTGGGTGAGTATCGCTCTGGCAGGTCCAAGGGGGACCGATAAACACTTTGAGCCGTGGCTGAAGTAATCTTAAAGCGCACTTTGTAGAAATTTTTTCTCGGGAAATTCAGCCGACATGTATTTTATCGGACTCCACTGTCAAAGTGAAATTGGCCCATGGACAAACATTTAATGTTTAGTTTTTTTACACCACCCAAGACGTTTAACTCGGTGTATTTCTTTCAATTGACAGCACTCCGAAATATTCGTAATATTTCGGAGTATGATCCGACGAATAATTAACCCATTAGAATCAGACAGTTTTTTTATATTTGGAGCCAGGGGCACTGGTAAATCTACGTTTGTCCAGTCCCAGTTTTTTAGCTCCTACGACGAAAACCAAGTCTGGCATATTGATTTGCTCAACGATGATATTTTTGAGCGCTACTCCCGGAAACCCTCTCTTTTGGAGTCTGATTTTAAAGAATTAAAGCAAAAGCCTGCATGGATTTTTATTGATGAAGTTCAAAAAGTACCTGAGTTGTTAAATCATGTTCATCGAATGATAGAAAACAACAAACTCAAATTCATTCTTTCAGGCTCGAGTGCCAGGAAGTTAAAAGTGGTTGGTGCCAATCTGCTCGCGGGCAGGGCTTTTATGAACTTTATGTACCCAATGACCTATCTAGAATTGAAAACATCTTTTTCGTTAGAGGATGTTTTACACTGGGGAAGTTTGCCGAAAACCATTGGCGCCTCTACAGAACAAAAGATGAGTTACCTCCGATCTTATGTTTTAACTTACATTAAGGAAGAGGTTTTATTAGAGCATTTTATTAAAAACCTTGAGCCCTTTAGAGATTTTCTGGAAGTGGCCGCGCAGATGAATGGAAAAATTATTAACTTTTCCAAAATTGCGAAGGAAGTTGGGAGCGATGATAAAACCATAAAGAATTATTATTCGATTCTAGAAGACACTTTGCTCGGGTTCTACTTGCCAGCGTTTCATAAATCGATTCGAAAAGGTCAGTCTCAACATCCGAAGTTTTACTTTTTCGATCTCGGAATCAAGAGAGCCATTGATCGAACTTATCATGACCGTTTTTCTCCGGGAACAGTTGCATTCGGAGATGCCTTCGAGCACTTGGTGGTTTTAGAGGTATTCCGCCTAAATTCTTATCTGAACAAAGACTTTCGAATCTCCTATTTTAGGACAAAGGAAGATAAAGAGATCGATCTAGTCCTTACAAGATCTCGGAAGACAATGGCTATAGAAATTAAATCCAGAGATAAAATTGATTTCGATGAGGTAAAAAAGTTGAAGCCTCTAGCTAAGGAAATTGGGGCCACCGAAATTTTTTATCTGTCCAGAGACCCACATTCTACGAATATTGAAGGTGTGCATTGCCTCCCCTGGCAAAAAGGAATTGAAGTCATTTTCTCCCTCGAAAATTCACCATAGCCGATCACAATGTATTTTCCTAGGTATTGCCTGTATTGACCATTCCATCGGGCTTTATGAATGAGGCTGAGGTTTTTACGTGTTGGCTTAACCAGAAGGCCCTTTGGTGTGGGTTCTGATAGAATAGAATACACTCACCCTCATTTGGAGCGCGACGGCACAGACCTTGCAGTGATTTGCGTTTTGTTAAGGAGATGAATCATGAAAAAGACAATCAGTTTTATAGTTATGAGTCTATTAAGCCTAACTTCATTTGCAGATATAAAATGTGCGTATTTCGGTTAATCCGCCCGATGGTTTCGGTTCGATTCCGCCCAGCTGTCGGAGCGTAGCGACGGGTTTTCCTTTTAGTCGCATTTAAGGTTTTTACAGTCAATAGCTCCCTG
>JBILOD010000125.1:0-8845 GCA_044374645.1 Pseudobdellovibrionaceae bacterium
TCAATTATCAAACTTGCACTAAACTCATGATGCAGGTCCAGGATGCTGCCAGCACCCCAACAACCTCAGCTGCGAACCGTACTGTGGTTTTGGCGACCGATAATACTGGCAATTTCTATAGTGATGCCAACTGTTCCACCACCCCTATTAACTCAATCACACTTACGGCAGGTGTCACTCGCGAGGCGAGCATCTATTTTGCAAAAACCACGATTGCACCAGCAGGGCAAGTGGTGAGCCTCTTTGGGAATGCCAACACCGCACTCTATGGAGCTGGAGGATCTGGCCAAGTGACAATACGCTGGCCGCGAGGCCTTCTCGTGGACTACACCGGCAGCACGATCAACGGGTTCTATGCCACAGTGAACAATTCAACCACCAACGACACCCATCATCGTTTGATTTATGTAAACAATCTTACCACTGATCAAACCATTGGAGGCGTCACTCTCTACGCGTCACAGGCGTCGGGCGCCAATCATCTTGGTGCCGCCGTGGTAGGAATTGGTTCTGCCGGATTCAATGGTGATGATTTAGTTGGAAGTTCTGCCAAGCTTTACTACCCATGGGGTCTCTCTTACAATTCGGACCGCAGCTCAATTTATATCGCAGATAATACGAACTATCGGGTACGAAAATTTGACCCGACCATTCCATCAGGACTACTCAGAACGACTCTTGGCCAAGGGCGAATCCGCAATGGCTTCATGTCGGACTCACCGGTGGCTGCCACAGAAGCATTATTGAACTCCCCTTCAAAACTAGCCTTGGATGATGCCACTCGCAAAATGTACATCAGTGACTCTACCAACGGGCGAATACGCCGGGTGGATCTATTGACTGGAACTGTCGACACCATCATTGGTCGTGGCTTGGGTGACGCGAGCGTAGATCCTGAAGATCCATTATTTGTTTATCAGCGATCTGGACGCGGCATGGTCGTAGCCACAATCGGTAGCAATAAGTTTCTCATTTATACCGACAACCAAGCTGTGGCACCAGCTGTAAACACAACCTGTTTAGTGCGCGCCATGAATCTGAGTACCAGCACTGGAAATCTCTTTGGGGTCACGATTCCTGCCGGCAAAGTCGCAACCATTGCCGGTGATTTTGCTCAAGGATGCGGAGTCTTCAACGGAACAGGGTCCGGAACATCCCGCAAATTGAATCAGCCTGAAGACCTTGCCTTTGATGGCACCAATCTTTATGTTGTTGTGACTGCGGATCATTGTATTCTGAAACTGGCCAGTGATGGAACCATGTCTTCCATCATGGGGAACTGCGGCGTACAAGGAACAGCCAACGCTAACGATGGTCAATCATCCGTCGCCCTTAGTCGAAGCCCGATGGGCATTACCCTAGACTTGGACAATCTCGGCAACCTCCTATTCAGTGATCAGCCGGGTGACAGCACCGGTCGAATTCGATACATCAATACGACCTCTTCGACCCTGACCATTGGTGGAACTAGTGCCCAAGGTTGGACATCTGGAAATGTCTCGCGCACCACTTCCATTTGGCAGCTCATACCCAGTGGGACAACGTCGCGAATTAATGGCATGGCTAGCTTTGGCAACATTGTTTGCTGGGCCGCTGGCCTTACGTCTGATGGTAACACCGGGCCTCATGCAATTTATTGCGCCGATAAAACTGCAACTTCCATCAACCGCATCGCCGGCCCTAGTGAATCCAGCTCTAACACCATACGTGGTGGAGCGCCTCTCGGAACCGAGCAAGAAGGCATCCCGGCCATCAATTCAGTACTCGGGGCCCCTTATGGACTTAGCTTTGATGCTTCTGGAAACCTTTACATTGTGGAAAGGCTCACTCATACTGTTCGTATGATTCGTCGCTGGTTCTAACGACCCAGTACAAAACTCAAGCCCGAGGTTTAAAGCATGTCCAAACAGCCTTTATTTACAAAAACGTCTCTTCTAAGTTTTGGTGTCACTGCCCTTGCCATTATGGGGGGCGTGCTGATCTTTCAGCAAAAGCAAACTCTCGAAAAATCTATTCAATTGCAAACCAAGGTGGCTCAAAAAGCCCTGGAAGAATTATCCAAGATGAATAAAGCGCGCGTAGAAGAATTGCGACAATCGCCAATCCTAGTAAAAAACACCAACATCCTAACAAATGTTGAGGCACTTTCAAAAATGGATCTCACAAATCCACAGGAACACCATTCCTGGGAACGAAAACTGAATGAAGTCAATAGTCAGATTGCCGAGCTTCTTAATAAGACCATTCAGCACCAAACCGTGAAAGACTCTGCGTCGAGGCTCAATCTAACCCAGCATCTGCATCACATTGAAAAAATTGATGCCAACCTTGAACAGCGTCGCCTGAACTACGAGTTGGAACGAAAGAAACTATTGCCGCTCGTGGAAAAATACAATCGACTGCTGATCTTCGGCCAAAAAACTGTTTCGCGGCTTCCGAGTTCACCACTCTACCAAGAGCACCTCGAACGCATACCGACCAGTCATCATTGAAAAATAGGGTCAGTTCTTTCCAGATATCACCCAATTTTTTAAGTTAGAATTCGACGCTCGCGCCAATCAACAAATTGGTTTCGGATGCTGTGGATTGTAAGGGTCCCATCAAGCGTGAACTGTTTACCCAAACCCGGAGACCAAAGGGCGGAAGCATCCAGTATTCTAAGCCTGCACCCGCACTAAACCCAGCATAACTCGCCTGGATACTTTGAAACTGACGTTGATGAAAATGGGCACACACAAACGGACGGACGGGCTCGCTCTGCTCCCAAAAAATATTTCCTTGATTGATTCTGGCTGCTGAAGCCCCCGAAAAAGGAAAATAGAACATACCAAGGTCAGGACCATACCCCATGTCGCCAGACAAGAACTTCGAAAAATTAAGAGTGTAGCCAACCCCTATCTCCAAACGGCTCACCAGCGCCAACCGGAGTGAGATTTGATAGGTGCTGAAACTCGACACAGTCCCTTTCGCCGTAGGCGTTTTGGCCACGAGCTTAAAATAGCCAGTGCTCCAATCAAGTTTTCGAGCCTGAGCATCACTGCCCCCGCCGACCCACACACATAACAACAACAAATATTTAAGCTGCTTCATCATTGGAACGTCCATCCTTGCCCGAACGATTCTCGTCATTGAATTGCGCGAGTAAACTGGCCTCAGAAAGGCGATTCAGGAGTTCTGCAATGCGAACCCTTGTGTCGCCCACCATTCTCAAATCCACATCACTCGACTCAAATTGATTCAAGAGTTCTAAATAGCGCTGTTTTTGCTTTCCAGTGAACAGCGTTTCAACTTTCTTACGGTCACTCTGCGGTACATTGGACAGGGCTAGCGCCCAATCCGACAGACTGATCGACTCGACAAGATTCTTGAGCACATCATCAGGTGCATCGAACACTTTGAAGAAAGGCGGACGGATCTGATGCAAAATGGAAGTCTTTGGCGAGGCCACATAGATCTCTCGTTCTGCCACGGGGTCTACGGTACCAAGAAAATCCATAAGTTCTTTATCTTGTCGGAATTGGTGCAGTGATTCCATCGAGCGCATGGGTACCATCTCCAGTGCGGACATCGTCACCGTCACAATGGTCTCATTCGAGAGTTTCTTAGATTGATAATTGGGATCGAGCAACACTGCCCAGCTTCCGGGCCACATCTCCCGAGCCGTCTTCAAAGCCAGGGCTTTAGGAAGATGATGCAAGATTGCAAAGGCATCGGCTTGTGGCAAGTCCCGCAAAAATTCTCCACGACGATCCGCTAAACGCCAAACTAACAGAAGTAGAAAATCCCACTTATCTTGCTGGGCTGTGCGAGGCATACGATTCAATTTATGAACCATTTCGAAAACCCGAATATCCACCGCACCGGGTTTGTGCATAGCTTCAAGCCAATGATTACCATAGGTATAGCTAAAAATTTTCTCGCGTAAAGCATTGGAACATTCCATCAAAAATGCTCCCACCAACGATGGATTTTCAATACACATTTCATCTAATAGAATCATATCGCTCAAATTGGGAAAACTTTCGACCTTCACTAAGTTATTGAGGAAGAGACTTATTGCAGTTTGCAAATTAATCGGATCAGAAAAACGCACGTCACCCTTTGGACCCTGACTTCGGGATGCGTTTTCCATACCCATTGAGGAACCGTCACGTCCCTTGGGTGCAACCGGCATGATCATACTTGGGGCGGCAGCATTGTTACTGCCCTTGGCCGTCGTCACACCTTCACGGAGCACTCGCACAATCTGTCGGATGGGAGTCCAAATGGCTGCGAGAAGTGCAAGAAAAAACAATGTGAACCCTGCTACAACCACCCAAACGTAATTCCACGGATTAAACTCCGGCTCCTTTTTCTGCCCCCAGGAACGCCGCAAGATTTCAACGTTGTCGCGTGCAGCGAGTAAATTGAGATTCAGTCCCAGGCTCTGCTTAATCTCTGCCACTTCATCATCAGTCAAGTGCGCTGGAACGCTGACATTGACCACTACTTTTTTAACTCTTGATAGTAAAACTGAGTTTGGCAGACTTGGATCATCCCATTCATCCAGGATTTCTTCTTCGTCGGCACGAAAGAATGGTAAGTTTTCAGATTGGCCTTTTTCTTTTCGTTCCAACCGATAAATGGGATCAACGGCCACCGTAACAATCACCGGATAATCAGGAAAACGGCTCTTGAGAAAGTCTAATGCGTCTTTCGTCATTTGGCGCTCGAGTTCCATGGCGCGTGGATGCTTTTGGTAGCCTTGGGCCCACCCAGTCACCGGACCAACCAGAGTCACAAGTACGGTCAATAAAAGGTAAACAATTTTTATGCTTCTCACAGCGCACTCTCCTGTGGTTCTACAACTAAAACAACTCTTCTGGCTAAATCTAAAAGATTCTTAGGATTCCGTTTGTTAGAGGGAAGTGACTCAAGTTTTAAACGCGTCACATCCATTTCCCCATAGCCTGCCACTTTCATCTGTCGAATCGGAATTCCAGCCTCTTGCAAAAATCGCAAAGTTGCGACCCCCCGCAAGGCTGAGAGCTCTAAATTATCACTGAATTTTAAACCCTTGGAAGCTCTCACCTTTTTGGTGTCTGCATAAGCTTGAATCACTAAATTGAAATTTCCCATATAGGGTGTATAGGCAGCCACAAACTGACGCAGAGTATTTTTTCCAGTTTTTGTCAGATTGATTTTGCCAGAGTTAAAAAAGGATACCGCCGGAAAATCGATAACAATCTTTTGGCCTGATTTGAACACCGTCGCTTTGGTTTTAACAATAAAATCCTTGTCGACGTCCGTTCCACCATTTTGATTGCGCAATTCTGTTTTGCCATCGGCAACAGCAATCTTTCCCAGGGAACCCATGAGTGACAACGAGAGTGGATAGTTCTTATCAATTTCTCCTTTGGACTCTCCACTCTTCGGATTCAAACTAAAAAACAAAATGAAAAAAGTCAGGAGAAGCGTGACCATATCGCCATAGCTCACCGCCCATGTCCCCTCGACATCGGTTTCTTCATCTCGAATGCGGCGAACTCGCACTGCACTTTTCACTAGGCTACCTCGCTCAACGAAATATTTTGCAAGTCTCCCCGTTCATTGAGAGGTACAAACGAATTTAAGGTTTCCTGAGCTTCTAGCTGGCTTGCTCCGGAGTTTAATAGCAATAAGGTTTGCAAGGCGATCTCGGCCAATTCTTCCTCTTCTTGGGCTTTCTTCAAAATCAACTCACCGGCAGGGCTGATCAGCAAATTCGATGCTAACAAGCCATAAAAGGTTGCGACGAGTGCAATCGCCATTTCAAGGGCTGTTTGTTTCGCATCGAGTCCCTGATTCAGCCCCCTCATGATATTCACTAACCCCAGAACTGTACCTGCCAGCCCGAACGCCGGAGGGTATTTCGCCAATGACCGTAAACTATTAGCCACTCGACGTTGACGTTTCGCCGAATGAAAAATTCTTTCACGCATAATCGATTCAAAACGTTCGTTAGAAAATGAGAGTGTGAGCAGCTCAAGTCCTTGTTGCAGAATTTCACTGCTAAGAGAGGAGCGTTCCAATTTGACCTTGTCCGCGCCACGAGTCCCCTGTTGGACTAAATAGAGACATTGTTGAATGGTGTCTCTATAACGGGCCTTTTCAGAGCGAAATAAAAGCGCGACCGCCCGAAAGGCATCCTTTCGGTACTCCCATGGAAACAGTACGATCGATACGGCCGCGGTGCCTCCGATCACCATCATAAAGGCGACAAAGTCGAAGTAACTCTCAACCGATTGATTCAGGTGTTTCAATGCCGCATAAAGAGACCCAATCGCGATGATTATCGCCAGCGGAAAGACCTTTATCATTGCGCCCCCCTGTCGCTTGAACTTGGAGAACGACCTCGAAGTTCCTCTAAGCGATTGATCATTCGTTGTGTTTCGGTGCTTGCCGACAAGCGATTCGCTTTTTGGTAGGAAGCCAGTGCCCGATCAATGTTTTTTTGTAAATAATAAATGTTTCCTTCGAGTCCATAGAGAGTTGAAACCGTTGAATACTTAGCTGTCAGACCCGAAAGAATATTCAGTGCTTGTTCATATTCTTTGCTACGGATCAAATCCAACACTCTGGCCACACCCCTCGCCACCTCTTCGAGCGACGATTCCAGATTCGTTGAGGTCGCTCCCGAAAACTCTTCTTGGAGGCGCGCGCCGACATAGCCCCGGTAGGGCAAAGTTCGTGAGGAGACCAACACGGACTCCGTTTTGAAGCCGGGTTTTTGCATCGTAATGAGGAAAGACTCCGACAGAACAGCGAGATCAGTCGCACCTAAGTTCATTGGGCTTTGCCCGATCTTCTTAGGAGGTTGTTGGTCGACGGAGATAAAGACTTCCGCGCCGGGAGGAGTTGTTTCAATCTGCAAAGACGAAGTCACGCAACCAATGGCAGTGACCGATAATACTAGAATCGTGAAAAGTTTAAAATGAAGCATTGGAACCTCTCTAACTCTCTTTTCGGCTTATCCGATCAAGAAATTTAGAGTCTAGGCGTCAGACAATTATCTCGTTTTCATCATTTTGGGGCGAATTCATATAATCCCAGACTTAAGAAGGATACTGATTTCACAATACCAAAGCCGAGCACGGCTTATCGGAGCGTTTACGTTTTGGCTTTACGGTATTGTCAATGACGGTTAGGAGTGGGCGGTTCCTACCCTCTTTTGACAAATCCGGAAAACGAGTTCGGAGCCGAGCCGAAGGGACATTGTCCCGCCGGCGAGCACCGCTTGTCCGAGGCTTTACGGAATTGTCAAAAGAGGGTAGGAACCGCCCGACCTAGAAAGGCATTTTAGTCATAAGAAATTTCATGTCGTCATTGGTCAGAAACAATCCCGCACCGACATAGTTGGAGTAGCGGTCATTGCGATTAAGTGCATCAGCCACTCCTCCCGTAACATAAAACCCTTTATAGAGGTTATATGTGACTGAAGTGCGCAGGTTCAATTGCGAAAACTGAAAGGCTTCGGTCGTAAAACGGAAACGATTGCGATAGAAGAAATAATCCAGACCCACACCACCGGAGTTTTCCATCATCCCGCCACGAACGGTAAAATTATAGAAGTTTTTCGCGAAGAGCACAGTGAGCTTCATCTTATTGTAGTAAGTTCTGGTCTGATCAACTTCGACCGTTGAACCTGGGCTTGAGGTCGAAACGGTATTCGTTTTCTCTTTCACACCCGTCGGATCATCAACAACTTGTATGAAATAATAGCGATCCAATCCTGGTTGCAATTTAAGTCCGATATAAGATTTCCACAAATCCTGGCCTGCAAGATACTCACTGTGAAAGTCAACGGAGGTTTGCAACTTACTCGAGGCATCCAACATATTATTGATACCTTCGACAGCGGTATTGATTTCTTCAACCGTCTTCTCATCATTAATGAGTTTGCCGATTGTCCCCTGCCCTTGATTGATCTTGTTAGTGACCTCTTCGACATTCTTCATCACTTTATCGAGGCGAGCCCACGTTTGTTTAAATCCAGAGTCCCCATTATTAAGAGTGCTATCAAGGCTCTTGGTGATGGAGTTTATTTCGCGAAGAATATCGTTCACGCGGTCACGATTCTCATTTGTGATGGACGCGAGATCGCCAGTGAGTTTTTCAATGTTTTGCACAATGCGCCCAAGAATGTGTTTATCAGAACCCTGTTCTTGCACCGACTCCTTTAACGTCACCGCAACCATCTTCAGAGATGTCCCAATGTCGGAGATCTGACTGAGTAGGCCATCCATTGAAGCCTTATCGTTGACGTTCAAAATTTGCTCGCCATCCGCCAAGGGTGGATCTTCTGGTGACCCCGGATAGACCTCAACATATTTATCACCGAGGATACCATTAGCTTTAATCTCAACCCGCGCTGATTGGCGCAAATCCACTTCGTTGCGAACCACGATATCAATGCGAGCAATGCCCTGTGATAAACGAATATCTTTGATCACGCCAATGGGAATGCCTGCCATTTTTACCGCACTCTTTTTGACAAGGCCACTGGCATTGGGCGACAGAAACCAATACTTTTTAGCGCCGCCGACCGTCGGATCTTCACTCACGCGCATTGACATAACGGCAATGAGAGCCGCTACAACAAGCACCAGAAGGCCGACTTTAAATTCTGGCATTTGCAAAAGTGATCTCATGCGTGTTTCATTCCTTTGCTTACAAATCTCTTTACTAGGTCTATATCGGTCTTCAAAAATTCTTCTGGAGTCCCGAAAAGCACACATCGACCACTGTCGAGCATGGCAATATAATCACCAATCCGAAAAGCCGCAGCCAGATCGTGTGACACCACGACTGACGTCATACCTTTTCG
>JBILOD010000450.1:0-3764 GCA_044374645.1 Pseudobdellovibrionaceae bacterium
TCCGATCTTATCACCCACAAGAGGGTCTAAGGTTAATGAATTCTTGAGAGATCTTGGAATGAGATCTTCACGTCGTATTTGTAAAAGCATTCCTCGTGAGGAGGCATTGATGATTGTACCTTGGCGGACAATTTTTGCCATTCCATCCATCGCTGCCAGAGACGAGATTTTCAAGGGGTAGACTTCTTTTCTGTTGCTGATTCTACGTTCGGCTTTCATTCTCTATGCCTTTCTTGTCGGTTCCTACATAGAACTTATCGGCCAACCAGGACTGGACTAAAGGGGGGAGAAAGAAAATTGTTGAAAAAACTAAAATATGTCTCGGTTTAAGACAATGACTACTGACGCGGATAGGTTCCTAAGACTCCCTTAGCGGGGCGATCGGCCGTAATAAAGGAATCTTGATCATTCTTTACTTTATACCGCCGATTAACCATTAAGAAAATGTCGTCTGCGGCAACACCTATGCGTTCGCCATTATAGCTTGTAGTGAGTCCGGCCACAGTGGCTGCAGCGGGGCCACGCAGACCAGTGGCGCCGATTTTGTTCTTATCCAACAACTTACCACCTGAACCATCGTATCCTTCCCCATCCGCTAAACCACTACCGTCACCAGCACCACTACCATCAGCTCCACCTGCAGCAACGCTTGGACCATCGGGATTTAGACCATTACGTTTCATGATTTCGGCGACTTGCTCCATGCCTTTATTGTAAGTTCCAGGGGGTAGCCCCAGTTTTGATTCAACTGATCCAGCATTGTTCGCATCTTTGGCGGAGATAGTATGCCCATCGGGTGTGGTAAAAGTTTTATTTTTGAGATCAACTTTATAGCCAAGACTATTCATTTTGGCGAGATTATCACGTACTCCTTGTGAAAGATTTCGATATGGATCATCTCCGTAATCAGGCCGGTCATGGTTGCCAAGTTTATTTTTGTCAGAGTAGTTGTTGTTCGGTTTTGTATTGTCACCGGTCTTATCGTCTTTGCCGCCATTACTGCCGTAAGTTCGAAAGTCACCTGAGGCTTGTTTATTGGCATCCGAGGTGTCACCTTGTTCAGAGGCCTGCATGGCACCAAGAGCAGATTGAAGTAACAAAAATACGCCAACTGGGAGTAACTCCGGTACCCAAATTGAAGCAGCGATGGCGGCTGCACCGGCAGCTCCCATTGCAATACTTGCCGTTGAGTTCTGGCCGGAACCGGAGGACTGTTCGTCAGAAGCTTGGCTCGCATTATCCGATGACGCCATTCCATTCCCCATTGAGCCTTCAGCACCAGTGGAATTTTGTTTTGATTTTTTATACTGCTCATTGGCTGTATTTGATATATCGTTGGCAGTTCCAGCAAAGTCGCCATTCGATTGTTGGGCACTCGAATTCATCAATCTTTCGCGCTCTTTAGTAATAGTGTCTAAGTCACCATTGACGGTTTTATTTTGGATTGAAGATCCGGTCCTATCAAAAGCTAAAATAGGTTTAATGGAAATCGTTGAGAAAAAGGTGAAAGAAAATATCAGCCTTAAAGCTCTATTTGTTATTCGATGATTCATGGCAATACCTCGGAAAATTCAATTTTCATCAATTTACGACTGACTTTTCTGTGAGAGTTCTCTAGCGAGAACCACCTATTTCAGTATAGATTAAAACAGTTTAGTGCAAAAAGGGAATAGCACTTTCATCCCAAGGTGAGACGATTCTTGGAGACTTAGTCTGTTGAATTTGTTTACAGGACCAAGACTAAAGCTAAAATTCTTGATCGTCAGGCGGAGGGTTGAGAATCGGACCACTGATTCTATCGCCGCCAATATCAGGGATGTCATTCTTTAGAAACTTTTTTGAGATCAACTTTACGGAGTAACCTGTGCGCCCTCCAGCAACGCAAGCACCTGGCGTCCAAGGATCTTCGCCTGCCGGCAATCGGACCCTGCATTTTCCAATTTTGTCGGTCGTCATTGCGGGATTGTAATCTATGATTGAAGTTTCAGCCCATGAAGTAAGTACTTGCTGGGGATCAGAAATTGTTTGAAAAATTTCTCTATCTGTTCGCCTGAAAAAATCGTGGTTCTTAAATTGGTCGATGTGCATGTCAACATTGGCGCCAGTATCTGCAATCCCAGGTTCGCCCCGAAAATCGGGATGGCGCCAACCGAGATCTCCACGCACCATCAGATTATTGCGCTTGGTGTTTAGGGTTTTAATAAATTGTTCAAGTTTCGGGAGGATGTATTGGTTGAAACGCGGTTCAATTGGATAATAAGCGATGTCAAACAGGTCTGGGGCGATGGCCGCGAGCTCTGATCTTCGCATGTCATTGGCGAAATTAATTGCAGAGGCAGACGCACCCAAAAAATATTCTCGTCGATAGGCGTCAGCCAAAATATCACCCGAGCTAGGTCCAAGAAAAAAGGGCGAGTAAAATTCGAGATTCCTTTGAAGCGCTTCATCCATGGGGCCTCGCCACATCTTGGCCCAATAGGCATTGTTTGGACGGGATGGTCGCCAAAAGTATTTTCCATATCCCCAACGAGCCCCTTCAGAGAGGAGACCATAAGGGTCGCCGGGAAATCGAGAGTAATTCGGAAAGAATTTAATCCACTCTCTGGGGGGAGGGTTTGTTGGCGCACTATGCCCTTCCCAAATTCTGGGAGGAAGTCGTACGTCAGTCGTAGCATTGGCGTTAGTGTCAGACATATTATTTCCGGAAGCCCATGTCTTGCCATACCAGGGGCCGATTTTGCTTCCAAAAGGTTTTACAAAAGCCCGCGCTTCAAGTCTTGGCGCAAATCGAGCCGGCATAAAAGGAAGCTTCGGTGTACTTGATGCTTTGATGCCAACATAGGGCATGCACCAGGGATTTTTCTCGACACCAACCGCTGTTGTCCAGCGACCAGCGTCTAAATTTGGAAATCCATCACGGAGTAAGTAGTTATCCCACTTCATAAAGGCCTCTTGAGCGGCACCACCCCTGTTTTTGACCTGTTGAGGGAGAGAGAGGCCATTGGGCTGTCCGATCATCTGGGTGCTCTGTCTTGCTTTTTCTGGACCATCCAATACATTTGGGTTGATCTCACTATCCATATAGGCATACATCGCAGCGACTTCGATCTCTTTAAGCCACGGGGGAAGGGCTTCAGGGTCCGCGGCAGGGCCCCCACAGCCTGGATTTCCTAGGGAGTTGTAGAGCTTCATATCTAAACCGCGATTGTTTTCTTCTGCGAGGTTTTTTGACAAAACTTTTTGGGCGCCATCGGCAACGCTCATGGTTTCAATGTCGTGAAAGTCTTCAGTGGAACGACTGAGATCGTTAGCTAAAACGGCGATGACTTTGCGGCGATTAAGACTATCCGCTCGGAACATAATAATGAATGATGCCAATGTGAGGTAATTACGAAATCCTCCGCCGCCGAATTCGGTCAAGAACCGATCCTGAAGGGCAATGGCTCCGTCGCGAATGGTTTGGTTGTAACCAGGTAACGCCCAGATTACATCGGGAATTTTGAAGCCACTTAAGTTGTGGTCATCGTCAAATTTGCACTGGTTATCTGTTTTGTTTATTGCGTCTGGTTGCCCATCGATAGTATTGGCGTAGAGATCAGAAATCGTAATGCAAAACACAGGCATCTTTGGATTGTTGGGGTTATTCCCATAAATGACTTCACCGGGATAGGGTTTGAAGGATTCTGTACCCGGAGAAGCCGGACGAGCAGGGTGTGAATCAGGTCCCAGGGTGCCGAGCAGTGTGGTCCGAAAAGCTAAGAGTT
>JBILOD010000328.1:0-5071 GCA_044374645.1 Pseudobdellovibrionaceae bacterium
TCCGCTTGTTTCATCCCTGCATAGTAGGCGGCTAAATCGACAGAGTTCTGTAAATTAATTTTGTAGTAAACCAGTAAGCCAACATTGATCACCATGGCGAAGAATACGAACAAAATTTGAAATAGGAAAACCAGGAAAATTGAGACCTGGCCTTTTGTACGGTGAGATGGCTTCATATCTTAATTGTCGCTTGTTCAGGGGAATTTCGCAAGGCCAGCCAGAAGCTCTTTGACTGAGAGTGAATTTAGATACAAACTTAAGTACGGCGAACAATATAAATGCAAATGGCAAGCAATTACTAACTTGCTAACAAACTCAATTCAATGGAA
Organism: Pseudobdellovibrionaceae bacterium; assembly: GCA_044374645.1. Taxonomy (GTDB): domain Bacteria; phylum Bdellovibrionota; class Bdellovibrionia; order Bdellovibrionales; family Bdellovibrionaceae; genus CAUJGP01. The sequence goes on from JBILOD010000328.1 coordinate 330, forward strand.
TGAAATGAAGTATTTTTGTTTAATAATAAGTGGGCTGTTAATGTGTGTGGCAACTGTAGTGAAGGCACAGGTGCTGTTCGAAGGTTATTCAAAGATCACCTATCAAGGGTCTTTTGCTGGTTTCAATGTTCAGCGTTTTGAATTTGATACCGCCAAGAAGCAGTTTGTTTCAATTTATCTCATAAAATACAATGAGTCGTTTGGTGGTGCCATTGAAAGCCTAAAAGCTTATGCGAATGAAGCGCTAGAGCCGATCAGCTATACTTACAACTCGGTGGTTGGGAAAGATACCAAAACCATCGATGTGAAAAACGAAAAGGGCAAACTTAAAATTGTGACTACAACCAATAAGGGCAAAAAGGTCAAAACAGAAAAGATTTTGCCTAAAGGAGCCTTCTTCAGCACCTTCTTGGCTTATGTGATTTTGCGAAATCCAAATGGGATTAAAACAAACAATCGATACGAGTATAAAGCTATAGCGGAAGAGCAAGCTGAAATTCGTGATGGTGTGGCCACCGTGCTTTCGGAAGAAACCTACAAGGGTGTGCCTGTTTTTAAAATCCAAAATGATTACCCGATTGTTAATAAAAAACCTGAAGACTCTTTTTTGACCTATGCAACGGCTAAACTTGAAATGCTGGCCACCGTTGAACCTCAAAAGACTAATGCCATGGAACTGATGCCCACTCCTGCTGAGGCTATGAATGGTCTTATGGTCAGTGCCGAAAACCTGAAGTTGCTTTTTGGTAATATTCCTGAGGGAAAAGTAAACCCTTTGGCAGCAACGGTTGCGCCTTCAGCCCTCGCCGCTACAGCGGTGCCAACCCCCGTCGGAGCTCCGGCCACTACCATTCAACTATCAAAGCCTGACAAATTGAAGGGACTGGAGCTGCAAGAGCCTGCGAAATCGATGGCGCCAGGAAAACAGGGCGCGCGGCCCGGGCTTGGGATACAAACAAAATCCAAATAAACAAAACCTATGGGAGGCACTGTGACTTTACGAGAGAAACTGGGACAGCTGTTGATTGTGGGAGTTGCCGGGACAGAACTAACTGCCGCCGAAGAATCATTCTTAATCAATAATAATATTGGTGGCGTTATTTTAATGGGTCGCAATGCTAAATCTCCGGAGCAAGTCCATAAGCTCAGCGCTTCAATTCAAAAGCTCCGCCATAAAACCACGACTAAAACACCTTTCTTTATTGCCACCGATATGGAGGGTGGACGGGTCGCACGATTGAAAGAGCCCTTCACTCAGTGGCCACCATTACGAAAATTGGGGGATATCGACTCCCCATCATTGGCTTTTAACATGGCTATGATGATGGGAAAAGAACTCCGGGCTGTCGGCATCAATTTGGATTTTGCTCCTTGTGTAGATGTTCTTACAAATCCTACGAACACGGCGATTGGCGACCGCGCCCTTTCCAGCGATCCGGAACTTGTGGCCAAAATGGCATCCGCTTTGGTACGAGGTTACATTAAATCGGAAATCATCACCTGTGCGAAGCATTTCCCTGGTCACGGCAACACTGCTGTCGATAGTCATGAAGAACTTCCCATCGAAGAAGCATCGATAGAGCGCCTTCATCAAATTGAGTTAGTGCCGTTTAAAAAAGCCGTTCGTTCGCGTGTGGACCTGGTGATGATGTCCCATGTGTTGTATAAAAATATTGATTCACAGTATCCCGCCACACTTTCGGAGGTTTTTACTAAACAACTACTGCGTGAGGAACTTCGTTTCCGTGGCCTCATCGTTACCGATGATTTGGATATGAAAGCGCTGACAAAGAATTACTCCAATGAGGAAATTCCAGTGCGGGCGGTTGAAGCGGGAAGTGATTTACTCCTTTATTGCAATGAGCCCTCCGTTCCCCCTAAGGCTCTGGATGCCCTAGAGAGGGCCGTGGGTGGTGGGCGAATTTCCCTGACTCGCATCGAAGAGTCCTATCAGCGCATTTTGAAGCTGAAGAGGGATTCTATTTTGACCATTGATCCATTACCTTGGTCTGAAGTGAAGGACTTGATTGGGTGTGAGGAGCATAGAAAAATTGCTCAAGCCATCGCTGATGGGCGCGTACCTGAAGGCCTTGCCCAGGGTGCTTAAAAGACAAAAAAAAGCCTGCGGTCATCCGCAGGCTTTAAAAGCTTAAGTTTTACAAAGAACCGAAGTTACTACTACTTCTTTTCGTCGCCAAAAAGAGCAGCAGGTTTTTTAGTTGTGCCGTTAGCGCGTAAGGCGGCTTTGCGCTTTTTTCCACCACGAGCATCTCTTCTTTTTCTTTTTAATTCTGTAGCAAATGTTTTTGAAGCCATCTTGACCACCTTTTGATAAAAATCGAAGCAACTTAACTATCAAAATGGAATCATGAAGTCAACACTATGCTCCGTTCCTTGTTGATCTAGCTGAAATTGCTGAAATCCATAGTGAATTCCGAATCTAGGTCCGGCGAACCCTAAGCCAAATGTGACCTTTTGGGTGGTTTTTTCCTCATCCGTTTTCTGTTGGCCAAGTCCGATGCGGGCAAACAACCAGGGAGTCATGGCATTTTCAAGTCCAAACGCCCACTCTGAAGTTGTTTGGGCTGGAAGCTTGTGCATTTTTCGGGCAAAATCCAGTCGGAGGCGAAGGTAGTCTTCATGCAAATAAAGTAAACCTACCCCACTGGTTGTTCCAAGGGTTAGTTCATCCGGAATTTCAGGGGACGCAGTCTTGAGATTTTGCACACTCACTCCAACCCCAAATCTCTCCCATGGGGTCCAGAGAAATCCCATGCCTAGGTTGTGTTCCTCGTAGGCCTTCAGCTTTGTTTGTGACTCATGGTAATGATAACTTAAACCTCCGGTGAGTTGAGGGAAAATGAAATTTCCAAGAGTGAGCCAGGCATCGTTGAATTGAGTGGCTGTATTCAGACTTGTGAACGGCTGATTGTTTTTGGTTTGACTGAGGTAGATTGAAGTCCCAACAACAGCATCAGGGCTATTTTCGTTAAGGCTCAAATGCCAGCCATCAAAGCCTTGTTGATCGGAATTATCAGAGGGAGGGCGCCGAAAGGTTGCTGAGCCAAAGCTAATCGCGGCGCCACGCAGGTGCGCCACAGTCGCTGGATTAAGTAGGTAGCTTTCACTGGAGTCGACCGACGAGCGGCCGGCCCCGGCGAGGGCTCCGGAAATAGCCCCAAGCGAAGTTTGGGCTAGACCTTGGATTGAGTTCATTAAACAAAAAATAAAGAACAATGTATGGCGATGATTCATGAGTTCATCGTAATTCAATAAAATCTATTTACGGAAGCAAAAACTCACGAATTCAGCACAGTCTTTGTGTAGGTACATATTATTACTATTGAGCCCACACTCAGTGCTGTTATCATAGATAACGGGATTGAAGGCTCGATTTCCATAGCAATCCAGATTACTTTTCTTAGGTGAAACACATTGTTGTAGGGGATCAATGATCCATTCTGACTGCGGAAGATGTCGACGCATCAACAGCAGGTCGGCACGTTGAACTGCATTAAGGCTATTCTCATTTCTTTCCATACACGGGTAAACCGAATCCCGGTCCTGAGGAGAAACGATGATGTACCGAAAACTCTGGGGACATTGCCAATTTGATCCAGTCGGTTCAAAAGAGGAAAGGTCATATTCCGTCGCTGCGGAGACGACACTTTTTTTTCGGGTCATCCGGCTATCGGCACCAAAGGTCATTTTAAATCCAGATCCCCAAACCCGATTATCAGAGGTCGCTGAGTTGGAGCTACGTGCCACATACATATCTGTGGTGTTCTGCGCTAGACGAAGGTCGAGGGAATAGGTCACAGCAAGCAGAGTTGAGAGCGTTGCTGCGCTCGATTCTAGGTTTCTGCGATAAACATCTGCTGTGAGCTCATTATATGGACTGAGGCTTTCTTCGTGGAGCGCAGCTTCTAGATTATAACTCTGCAGGGTGGATGCCCCGAGCCTCGTTAGCCGAATTGAAGGATCCTTAAATAGAGAAATCAATTGTGGCAAAAACTCTTTAAAGGTGAGTAGAACGTTTTGGGGAAACAATTGATAGGATATTCCCTGGGTTGGAGTTTGGCTGCTCCCAATAAATTGGATCTGATTTGCGATCGGGGTAGACTGTCGAATGGCAAATTGTAGGGCTGCGCCCCCATGAGCGGTTCCATAAGTAAAGGCATCCTGAATTTCTTGATCACTTAACTCTTCTTTAAAAGTGAAGTTTTCGTTGACGTAATCAATAAACTCCTGGCGGACTGTAAGGCCTCCACTAGCGAAAGTGGGGAGGTTAGCATTGGCATAGGCGGAGTTAGGAATACTATTGTCATAGGCACCAATCTTAAAGGTATAGAAAACATTAGGATCGCTAAGATGTGTGGGACTCGTTTCAGTTCCGGTTGAACTTTTATCATTACTGCGACTGCAGCTCATGTAGGATAATTGGTTAGCCTGAAAGTCAAAAGCAAAAGGAATTCGGTCAATATGAGTGGCGTCGACTTTTGAAGCGGACGGTTGCACAAGGCTATTCGTATAATCCTGGGCTCCACAATTTTGGAATATAGTCGCTACGAGCGCCATCCCGGCAACAAAGCTGCTCAGTATCAAATGCGATCGCGTGATCTTTACTTTCATAAGCAATGTCCCCAATGTCGATACCTAGTCGGTATCGCGAAACTGAAAAAATACTTAGTTGCCTTGCTCAGATCTCACTTCGACGTACAGAAAGTACGCCTACTTTCGAT
>JBILOD010000126.1:0-8839 GCA_044374645.1 Pseudobdellovibrionaceae bacterium
ATCCTCCAACGAATAACGAATCAGCAAATGTTGATAGGTCTCTCGAAATAAAGAAAACTGATACGTCATTTTTTTCGGCAGAGGAGCATTGGATGCCGCTAGTTTCTGCTCCATTTCCAAAATTCGCTTTTCCAGATATGCATTTCTTTCAAAAAAATATTCTTCGCTCATCAAATTTCCTAGACTCCCCATCAAGGTACTCCATCCAATACGACTCTTTTTTGTTAGGTTTCCTAGCTCATCCAGCTTCAACACCCAACGCTCGACGGACCGCTCAAAATCAGCGTTTCTACATTTTGCCGCTTTCGGAGGCCCAACCTTACGATCAAGCCTAGCATCTAAAGATTAGGAATTTCAAATCGGAAAGTACTGTTTTCCAGTGGTCCCCAATTCCCGGTTAAAAAGAGCTATGATTGCCTTGAAGGGGATATTTCAGAAATTTGCTGATAAAGAACGATTAGTTTCAGTTAACCCGCGCGCAAAAAGGCCGTTCACTTGGATAACAGGGGTAGATTTCTCTCGCTGCTAGGTTCAAAACGTTCAAAACCTGGAAGGGACTTTGGGATCCTCGATAACAGCAATAAGCTCCTTCTCCCAGCACACTTCCGAGTGAAAGCAATAACATGCTTAATACTGGGTAATTATCTCGATCCAGAGTGTTATTTACCGGGGGTAACTCCTTTTCTTGTTTGCTGCGATTGGTTCCCCTTACGTTTTCGTTTCGATATTCCAAGTGTAGAAATAAGACACCATGATTGCGGATCAAGTGCGATCCGGCTGAAGGAAATAGACCAAAACCGTGATCAGAAAGTTCAGGAAAAATAGATCTCTTTAACCCTATCATGAGTTGGACAAATGGATTCTCTAAAACCAACAGAATAAAATTGATGGTTACTTTCTCGCAACCACAGACCTAATGAGTACCCGAAAGAACAGAGCTGAACTTGAGCCCCTGAACCGGGGCTCGTTATACTCAAGATCACTAGACAATCTTACTTGGAATCAATGTCCTAATCACAAAGCGCCTTAGTTTCAGCAAACAATGCGATGCGATCTCTTCGCTCTTCTGCGGTACCAGTTCCGTACTCAAACTCTTGAAATGAGTTAAGCTCACGAACAGTAGGACTAACCGCTTCACAAAACTCTTTAGTAGTTATCGTTTCTGTGCACAACTTTGCTTCGTACAGGAAGATATTAGCACGATGAACATCAGACTTTCGTATGATCCCATCAGCATGGGCCTTGGCAATTTTTGTATAATGATCGGTGGCCAACTGTAAAGTTTCAGCATCACCCTTCTTACAACTTAAAAAAGCCTGTGATTCTAAAACTCCAAAAGTTAACGCCAATGCCATTAACAAACCCATTGATTTCATAACTACTCCCTTTGATTATTGGAAATTTTGGAGCAGACTATTCAATCAAAATGCCACAACGTCAATTGAAACTACCTCCAACAACATTTCAAAAAAAAAAAAAAATACATCAGGTACCGCAAAATGTCGCACAAACTCTTTCGTCGTCTCGGGGTGGCAATATATATCGAGTCTCCCTATATTTAGGATCGTAAGGATGGGTTATCGCCTCTAAGAATTCGTTCATGGGTGCCCAATCATCTTTTTCGACGGCTGCACTGATCACCTGTTCTACCAAATGATTGCGAGGGATCACCACAGGATTTGCCGCTGTCATTCGCTCCGAAACCGCTTGACGCGAGCATCCCTGCTGTTGAATTTCCAAATCCCACCGCTGCAGCCACTCATCGAGTTTTGAGCTTGATTGAAACAGACTTTTCAGCTGAATCAATGACTCTGGACTACTTTCTCCGGGACTACTTTCTCCGGGACCATTTTCACCGCGGCTAATATCACCAAAGTATTGGGTCAGGTGAGCGAAGCTTAGAGTGAAGTCAGCTCGCACTTCTTCCATCAATGCCAAATAGTCAGTCATTAGAGTCTCGACCTTTGACGTCTTGGTCTGATTAAACTCCACAACTAACCCTAGCTTCGCTGCCATGCCCACCAACCAAAGCCGCTGATACCGGTCCCTAAATTGATCGAGTGCCTGCTGCCCAAGTTCACCCGCATGTTCGGGCTCCTTCGCAAAAAGCGGCAAGAGACAGTGACCTAAAACCGTTAAATTCCACTCGGCGATCTTTGGCTGTTGATTGAAAGCATAGCGTCCATGGCGATCAATGGAACTAAACACCTGCATGGACTTGTATACATCCATAAACGCACAAGGGCCAAAATCAATGGTCTCCCCGGAGATATTGGTATTATCGGTGTTCATCACTCCATGAATAAAACCCACACACATCCACTGCGCTATCAAACGGGCCTGTCGCTCAATCACTTCTTCGTAAAGCGTTAGGTAGGGTTGATGAGAGGTTTTAATTTCTGGGAATAACCGATCGATGGCATAATCAGCCAATGCCTTCACCCCATCTAAATCCCCACGCGCGGCAAAATACTCGAACGTGCCTACCCTAATGTGGCCTAAGGCCACACGAGTTAAGATCGCACCCGGCAGTGGTCGTTCTCGCAAGACCGTCTCTCCGGTTTTTACCATCGCAAGGGAGCGTGTCGTTGGAATTTTCATGGCTGCAAAGGCTTCGCTGATTAAATACTCTCGAATGACGGGACCGAGGGCCGCCCGGCCATCGCCGCCACGGGAAAAGGCTGTTGGGCCCGATCCCTTTAAGTGAACATCGCGACGCCGCCCTTCGCGATCGATAACTTCACCCAGAAGAATCGCACGCCCATCCCCTAACTGCGATACAAAGTTTCCAAACTGGTGTCCCGCATAGGCCATAGCCAAAGGCTCAGAACCGGGTAGAATCTTATTTCCTGCAAATACAGCTGCCAATTCGGTAACATCCATATCTGTTAACTCCAACCCCAGTTCGATGGCTAAGGTATGGTTGAGTTTTACAAGTTCCGGATGTGCTACAGGAATTGGTAGACGTCGCTCAAAGAATCGCAATGGCAGTTTTCCATAAGAATTCACAAATTCAATCATAGGTGACTCCCGATTCAAATTAGCACGGCATCGACAAATTTCAATCCCAACCCTCAAGTGCCAAACAAATCTACTTGGCTCTCGCGGGAAGGCTCAATATGTAATCCTCAGGAAGTCCCGACTGACGGGCACCACGCATCAGTGCTTCGACATAGTCTTTACTCACTGGCCCCTGAAGACTCGCCCGTCCCGGGGAGGTTGTGAATGCTAGGGCCTCCAAAGATTGCCCCTCGACCACAACTTTCACCGTCCGCTCGACCGACATTCCAGTGACCACACCCTCCTTGTGTTGGACAACCGGCCAATTCTTAGCTGGAATTTCAAAGAGCAGTCCATAAACTGCAGCCCCTGGCTGATCCATTAATCCCGCCACACGCCCACCCCACCAGCGAGAGGGAAAATCAAAAACCAAATCAAGGTTCTCCGCCTTTGCGAGTGTCCCCTTTGGAAGTTCAAAAAAATGATAGGAATGTTCCATCCGCCATTGATTGAAGGCCTCTTGGTCTAGTACCCCTGAGTAAGCAAAATAAAGTTTGGTGCCTTGATCATTAATGTCTTCTCGAGCCTTCATCACTTTGGAATAATGTGCATCCATTACTGTGCCTCACTGTTTCTGTTTGATTCACGATTTCGGCCTCTCATTTCTTACACTAGAGGCCCTAAGCTTTAGGCCGAAGTATAGTTCAAAACACTCTACGAAACAATTTCCGATCATTCACTTCCATTTTGCTTTCATTTAGAATCAATGATCAGGGGGTATTCCCGATATTTTAAGCCTCCGCGGCCACCTCCGAGGCAATCCTAGATTCATTTGAAAATCTGATTCTCCCTTTTCTGGCATAGCAGGTGAAAAATCTACCCAAATAAGTCGATTACCAATTATTTCCGCATTTTTGGCTTGAAAGTTTAAGTACGATACTTTGTAGTCCCCATACTAATAAAAAAGGAGACATTCTATGAATAAATTTGCTTTATTTTTGGTGACTTTGTTGAATCTCACAATAACCTCTGCAGCATCCCCCATTTACCGTGATTACAATCATCCTCTGTTACTCAAAGAAACCACTTCAGGCTTTGTTCCAGAGCACATGGAATTTACTTCACGCTGTGAAATCTACGCGACTCACTACAAACTTGTCACAAAACGTCAGGGCAAAACCTATATCACAATGAAAAAGCTTGTCTTACCTGCAGACATCCAGGAAAAAATTGAAACTGCCGCTGATGCAGAGATCACTTACCAACAAGCACCCGCTGACATCGGAAACAGAATCTATTTGGCGCAACTGAACCTCACTGCACCAGAGCCAACGATCATTGATTTAGGCAGCACCCGCGATAGCCAGACCATCAGCACTAACAATTCTGAGAGTGCTACTGAGCTTAAACAGTTTCTCGACGAAACTTGCATTCAGTAATCTTCGCCTTTTAGATACTCCCATTGATAGTCTAGATAAATCTTCAATGGGAGCCTTCCGAATCGATAAAAAGAGTTCCACATCCGATGGATAAACCTGCCTTTTTATTTAGGAATCAGCTCTAAACCAATGAGTTTAAATCCAAATTTTTTGAACATCTCCTGAGATGGATAATTAAAGACATTGATTCTGGCCGTAGTGTTGCAGTGAGCCTCTGATGAGTTCACCTCATGTCGTTCCTCAATTAAACTCTGCCCACGGGAACACTATTGCATAAATAGAGGGAAGATAAATCTGCATACATAAGAAAGTCAGTTAAATCATTTTCCAAATCTGCGGCCTTAACTTTAGCCTTTAAACTATCAATTACAAGAGATGACTTCTTTCATAACTCCAACATTAGATCGTTACACCGCCACGGCCACTGAAAAGAGGCCCGTGCCTAAGGCATCAAAAGGCCCTTGAGTGGGCCGTTTTGATTTCAAATCCCATGACTCATCATTAGTTGAAGTGCTTGGATGCAAACTGACTCCAAATTCGCGCGAAAGTTTCGGATGCATAAGATGGCCCCACTACTCCACCAAAAATAGAATTTCGGTCCAGTAAAAATTGAGCGAGATCCACTAGAATTGGACCAGACATCCTAGTAAGAACAAGATTCTTTGGAGTCACCAACGCCGCGCCAACCAGCTCATCTTGTTGGTAAACTGCAAGGTAGGTTGATGGATCCTCATTTAATGATCCCAGCATCAGACCGTTTTCTGCCTCATCTTTGTAAAGCATCGAGCCAATTGAGTCCAAAAAAGATTGAGCGCTTTCAAAAAGTTGAATACGAACGTGTGCTTGTTTCGGTAACCCTAGATGAGACCCAAATATTTGTTGTTTAGGCGGATTTTCCCAAAGCCTGCCAGAGACCCTACAAATTTCATTTCGAGTGGAATGGAGTGGATAAACAATTTGATCCATTGGTTCGCGAGCACTGTTTTGCCCGATCGCCAGGTATTCTACTGATTCACAGGATTCATTTAAAAGAGTATGGGAAATATTTGTACCTGGTTTATAATACACCCCATCTCCCGCCTTAATATCAAACAAAAATCCATTCAGCCAAACCTTAGCGTTTCCATTCAAGATCACCGCAAACTCCTCATCACGACGGTGTGCATGAGGCCAAGAGCTTCGTCTCCCTGGTGCCAGGATCTCATGCCAAACCCCAAGAGCCTTCAAACCCACATCATCTGTAAATCGCACGCCATCACCAAAGGTTTCTGTATCATCTGGATAGGGAGTACTGTCGGGCCGAGAAAGGTCTCCCAATCGTCTTATGTATGGGAGCTCGAGGGGATCACGTTGATGATCTAGATTTCCCACCGTTCCATCATGAGGCCCCAACTTTTGCTCAGGCCAATCGTGCCACCACAAATCCTTTTGCTTTTCTTTGAACTCAGGATTTAGAGGAAAAGCACATTTGTTTTCTTCTTTAGTCCGCTCCCCGATCACCACTAGCTCGACCGTTGCCTCTGAGTTATTGATGATGCAATGAGCGATGCCTGTCCCCGCCGGGAATCCGACAATCATACCTGGCTCAAGCAAATAGATATACCCATTGATCCAAACATGAGGTTGACCGGTAACGACAAAAACACATTCTTCTTCGTGACTTTCAGCATGGGGATTGGAACTTCGCTGCCCGGGTGGAATTTGTACCCAATGAACGCCAATGGCTTCTGCCCCCAAACCACGTCCAAAATCCGCATTCTTGATCAAGTTCTCCTGCCTCAAAAGGCTGTCTTTGGAAGCAATCAGAGCCCGGTAAGATGCAAGTTGGTCAGTGGTTGTCTTCATACTATTATTTCTCCCTGATGAACGTTTTTAGGGAACGTTCAAGAAAACTCCGCCACCCACATTTTGCCTAACGGCAATCATCAAATAGCTCGTTCAATATATATCCAAGCAACTCATCTAACTATTTCCTTATACTAACCTACCTGACTGATGGCACTTACTCAAGAAATTGCGCCAGCTAGAAAGCCCCCGCAGACTGAATGGAGACAGACTCCATAGTGACAATCTTTGGTTCGAATTTGTAAATTCGCTTTTTCCACACAATTCAAAATGTACCAAGGTGAATTGGAGCGGACTCCGATGCATTCAATTTGGTCTGAGTCTTGCTCCACAGCGAAGACTCAGAGTTGGCAGGTGTAAATATGGACGGATATATGAATCTGGTATGCAAGATCTGTCGTTGGATGGTTTTCAACGCCCTGTTAATTATTGGAACAAGCCCTAGCATTCAGGCAGCCGACTCCCTTGCCCCTACAACCAATGCATCGATATACCCTCATGCGGCGACGCCTAGCCGAACCATTGGATTCGGCCGGGTAACATTCCAACCAACGGTTGGTTATTCAATGATTCCTGGTTCTTTTTTGCTCAATAATTTAAGTGTAGGAATAACCGATCAGATTGAAGTGGGTTTCGTTCCCCTTTTGGTCATGAATAACAGATCTGATTACAGGGTGACACCATTCACTTTCAAGTTAAGTTATTTTGAAAGCGAATCCTTTGATTTTGGGGTTAGCTACTCGGTTTTCAATATGAACTTTCACTTAAAAAGTCAGGAAACCACCACACAGTACAATGTGAACTTAACAATCCCACAATGGAACTTTGTCTGGCGCCTTAATCCCAAACATCAATTTGTCAGTAGCATTGATTACCGGACGGCTAAGGTGACAATCAACTCTACTCAAACAGAAAATTTGATTTTGGGCTCTAGCGTATTCTTAGATTATATCCATAGCCCTGGAAATCATCTCCACTATAGCTTTGGTGTCACCGGCACTGAAGAACTTTGGACTCCCCCCAAAAAAGGAGTGGGAGTCTCTGTCACCGAGGAGCGCCGTGGAAAATTCTTTTCCTCCCCCCGCATCGGTGTTCACCTATTCGACAATGGGGAACGCCAACTTCTTCTCTCCAGTAGTTTTTACTGAATGGCCTCGGTACTCATCAGTAGATGGCGCTGATGTTCCATCGAAACTGGCGTTGTACTGTATTTCCAGGTTCTTCGGCGAGATCTACAGAGTACAGCCCACTCACGTCAGCACAGTGTTCCCTCACGGACCCAACGAATTGTTTGCGCCCAATCGCACAATAAATGGATTAATGTTATTGATTGAACCCTCTATCGGAAAACAAAGGGTAGGCCCTTTTTAAGTTGATATGAATTTGTTCTCCTGATGCTCCAACCACTACAGTTGCCCAAACTTTTTGCCCGTCAACATTTATGTATGCAACTTTCCCCTTAAATAAAACGATCGAATAGGATTCACTATCGATGTAAACTCCTAAGAGATTCCCCCCCTCGAGTCGTTTTGCATCGGCAAAGTTATATATCTGATAATCTAAGACTTCATGACCGGCAGGGCCCCATTTAAGTTCCTGTGCGATTCTAATTGCTTCTTCAGTTGCTTGGTACTTTTGTGCGTTTAACTCAGCAGCGTTGAGGAACGTTCGTTTTTTGAGAAAGTTAAATTTATTCTCGGCATCATTGGTCCCTGAAAATTGGGTGGGACTTTCATCTTTGGCACGTATTAGTGCTGTATCGCTTAGATTTAAAGTAACTATGTTTCCTTCGCCTACATCGATCTGTGCACTGAACGGATACTTAGGATTGATCTCTCTAATCAGTCCATAAATAAGTTCTATTGATATTCCCATAGGCCGCTGATAAACGAGAAGGACTTTCTTGTTCAGTAAATTCTCCGGAAACTCAAAAGTTCTCTTATGGAAAATAATCTGGCTTGGGTCTCTCCATTGGTCATTATTTTCAGTAAGCTTTTCAACTCTGCGGCTAAGTTCCCACTGGAGCGCATAATGTTCCTGGTTATGAAAAGCCGTTGTTGTGAATTCAAAACTTTGATAATAAGATTCAATGGAGCCATCGAGGATCAAAGTGAGGGGTGTCAGAGCCGCACGGCAACTCGCTTCGCTGGCAGTAGCTAGGTTCGTAAACAGAAGCCCAAGGATTAGAACTCCAAACGTTTTTTTCATAAAGACTCACCTTTCAAAATCTAATTTGCCTATTCGAAATACCGCTGCTTAAATTTGGGCTATGAATATGAAATCAAAACCTACAAAATACTTAATATATCTCAGCCGTGTACTGCCATGGCTGGAAGTTCGAAGAAATTTAACAATTGATACAAAAAGTATACACCCGTAAATTTCTTTGACACTTTCAAAGCCTTAAAGCCAACCTTTCTTAAGGTCTGATCTGCCAATATAGCCCGGAGCCCTTGCTCTAGATTATTGTTATGCGAAAACTATGCCCAGCACCATTACACCTTTTGAGTCATCAATGAAGGTCATTAAATCAAAAATAGGTTTTGTTTATAAAG
>JBILOD010000127.1:0-8838 GCA_044374645.1 Pseudobdellovibrionaceae bacterium
TATGTCGAGAGTCAACGATGTTCAAGAGGCCATGGCCGTCAAACGCAATAGTGCCCTCCTCTGTTTGACTCCGGCTGACTATGATCAGTATTCAACACCTAGCAGAGATCACAGGGTTTTCGATGATCTGATGATATTGAGAGATTTATACGTTAAGTCCCGGCGAAGTGGCGACTTACTATCAACCCATCTCCAGCGTCAATTGCAGAAGATCTTTCCGAATCCAAGCTTAGGAGCCCAAGCCGAAGCCAAACAAACGCCTGCTCTCGCTATAGATCAGGACTCTGTATGTCCTATCAGATATGCTGCAGGAAAAACAATCGACCTTGCTGAAGCTAAACGTCGAATGTTTATAGGTAAGATGTCCAGTGATCCCAATCATTCACTGGGTCTACGTTGGGGCGAAAGTCAGCCAGTGTCAGAACCGAGTGATTTGTGCCCTGGCGAAAAGCTATGGAAACCGTTTCAATAACTGAGGTGTACCTATGCGACCGTGGCGAGCGTTCTTTGCCATGATGATCTTGCTTCTCGGAGGAGCCTGCCTTTGGCTACAAAGTCGCCATAATGTTCTTGGTTTCCCTGCTCCCGGAAAAGTCAGTTTGGCTGATGCTGGGGAAGAGATGACCAACAAGTCGAGTGAGAATTCGATTTTAACTTCTGCTGATTCCGCGGTTGAAGGTCCTCTCGCCAGTCCCGTCTTGACTGGCAAGGCCAATCCAGTGTCTACGGGAATGAATCCTCCCAATATGTTCCACGAAGACATTGTCACCCAGAAAGACTTTTGTGGTCGCAACTTCATGGAATCCGAATGGCGTGAGCAAAGTGATCGTTTGCTTGAACAACTAAAGCTCGAACCGGTGGTTGAAAACATTCATTTGCAGTTGGCGAAGGGAGAAGAACGACGAATTCAAAAGCTGCTTAACGAAAACAACCAGTGGGAGTATCGGTTGTTTAGTGTTGATCAGGAGGGGTTGCCAGAACTCTGGGAAAATACGACGGCGGGTTGGTCTAATAAACAGGAGGCCCAGAGGTGGCTTGCGGAAGGTAGTAGGGTCACCAGGGATCAAAAGACATTAGTGGGTGAATCCGAGAATGGAGACGTTTCGGTGAGGTTGCAAACAGAGTTCGGGATACTTGCCCAGTTGGAGTATGTTTCGCCGAGCTTTTCAATGAACTGTCAGTCTTTAGGTTGCTTTTGCCGATAGGGAGAAATAAGTGAATTCAGACAGCCACGTATTGCAGATCAGGGTTTTCAGTGTCTGGCGCCCGCTAAGGTCGGTCGTGGCAGTCAGTATTGTGTTTGGATTGCTATCCGCCGGGATGGCGTCGATGGGATCGACGGGCCACCAATCTGCAGAACCAGTCCCTGACGTGAGTTTGTCGGTTGGCGAGTTGCAAAAGGCGGTTGATCAATCGATAACGAGAGTCGATGAGTTTCGCTTTATTAAAAAAGAGGCAAACAGACTTGGAATCAAAGTGTATTTGTTTGGTGGCACGGCGGCTGCCTTTGCCCATTACGTGAAGTGGGATCTGCAACGTCAAAAAGGGGATACTCGATTTCATCCAGGCCGTTTTGATTACAAGTACGTTAATATCTACCGTTCAACCCAGGATCTCGACATTGTGGTGGATGGTGACCTTGATAAGTTGCATGAATTGGAAAAGTCGATCGTTAACCATTTTCCCTATTTGCAGGGGTCAAAAGGTTCTAAACAGGCTTGGGAAGTTCGTTCACTCAGGGAAGACATTGGGGATAAACTGGCACTCCTGAACAATCCAGACATTCTGAATCAACACACGGATTCGAATTCTGTGGGGTTGATTGAATTAACCGAATATGGGCATCCTTCAGAACGCATACGAGATCTCAGAGAATGGGACAATCTAAAGGACTCCGGATTTTTGCGAGATGTGATTGAGGGTAAAATCCAATATTATTTTTCGCCAAAACATGAATCCACTCGCTTCTACCGTGAAGGCCGAAATCCGCCGATTCTGTCGGTGATTCGTTATTTCATCAAAGTGTTCCAGTTCAATCTAGATACGCGTCCAGAGGACCAGCCTATTGTGAAGGAGATTGTGGATCGGTTTAATCCACAATCAGTCGCTGGGCATTCCTATCTGCAAAAGTGGTTTGCTGAGAATGCCCCAAAGCTCATTCAAAATGCCATGGATGTAGAGTTCGCGATGCAGCAACTGGATGAGGTCGGACTGCGAAAGAAACTCCAGCAGATTGGTTCAGCTAACGAACTAGGTTCGCTTTCATGGTGGATGCATAAACAACCTCTCTTGAGTCGCCCCCTCGGCGTTGGTAGTGCACAAACGGCGGCGCAGCTAGGGATCGATATCGTGGCTCATGAAACCCTTTCCTTCTTAGTTTATGAGGCGATCACTCGCTCCCATCAACTTATACCGAATGTTCTTGAGTCTCGGTCCGTTCATGCAGGTGAGGCTGCTGTGTACGGCAATGGATTTTATGCTAAATTGGGGGAACGTTCAGGGGTCCGCGGGACGGGATTCACCATTCGATTTCGTGTTGATCCTCAGGCCATGCTTGGGAGTGATTTTACATTGCATGAAGATATCATTCGGATCACCAATCGCAATGCCATTCGGGTGATACCCGATCATTTATCGATGGATCTCATTGGTTATTACAATTGGTTGTTGTCAGTGAAAGAGATTTCCCAAGATGACCGGGGAGTCTTTCAGCGCTTGCGCCTCGCCATGCGGTCCAACTTCCTTTCTCCCACCGAAAAGGAGATGTCGATTTTGCGCTCGATGCCCTATGAAACTCTGCTTAAGCTCTTCCAGAAGGATCCTGCGGTGGAAAGTAAGCTCTTGTTGATTGATATCATTAGCGAAGGTTTCAAAACACCGTCGGCGATCTTTGAATTTTTGTTAGGGATTAAGGGTTGGGAGGCGACGGCCGCCGAGGACGACCGCAGATTATTGCATGATAAAGTTTGGAGGGTGAATCAAGCCAAGTATGTTCAAATCATATTGTCCAGTAATCCCAGTGTGAACGATTTGCGAAGGGCCTTTGAATTGGGACTGTTGAAAGGATCTGAAGAATACTATCTCGAAATTATCGTTCCAAAGTTGCAGTCTCTCGATGAGATCGAGGATTTCTTGTCCCATTGGTCCAATCATTATAAAGGGTCACGACCTCCGTTGGGTTATCCGGCACCGGTTCGGCGTCACTTGTTATCGGTGATCAAAACCTTGATTCAACTTCAGCCAACAGCGAACACCTTAGAACAGGTGGTGCAAAGATTCCCGAACCCGATGGCCGTCATTGCGGCCACTCTTAGATGGAGTGAGGACCCATTGGTGGTGTCCCGAAGTTTAACAGAAGGACTTCGGCACCCGTCTACAAGATACAAAGTCGAAAAGATTTGGGCGTTGAACAAACAATATTTGTTTGGATTGAAGCCATCCTTCAGTGAATTGTTGCAAATGGTTCCGCTGTTGAGTCAGGGTGAAATGATTGGAGATGTAATTGACTATGCACTCCGAGATTTGGATTTACGGCGGCGATCCGATGTGCTGGCGCTGTTATCAGCGATTCCTCAAACAGCACTTGCGGACTCTAAGGACAGGGGTGGCCGCTTAGAGACGACGTTAAGGGGTTTGATGGAACGATTCTTAAGTCTTAAACCCAGTTATGCCGAAATTGGAATGGCGCTGAACCACAATAGCCTTTCCCCTTCGCTTCACCAGAGGCTTTTGGCCCAAACCCTGACAGCCTCGACGTCATTCAATGAAATTCTAGCTCTCGTTAAGAGCAATCAGAACGCGAAGGATATTGATCAATGGCTTGAGCAACATGAAGACTGGTTGAGAAATTTGAACTATCATCGTGAAGGTGTTGTTGCTTATGCTAGGACCACCAACTATGGAAAGTGCGCGATTCTGATGTTTATAGAGTATATGCAACAGAATCCTTCTGATCATGAGTTCGTTCTTCGATTTCTACAAGATAGCGGTAATAAGCTTGTTAGGAATTTTTCCACAAAGATTGAGTCCATTTGGATTAATGCCTTTAAGTTTTACCTCCGATTGAATATCGACCTGTCTGAAATAATCGGAGTCAAGGGCACGGTTCCTACGGTCGACGCCTATGAGCACCTTTTCGAAGCAGCTGTTCGTCGAGTCGAAAGTTTCCGTGAGATCATAGATTTCCTATCGAGCGAAAACGAAAATTTGAATCTTTATTTTACTCAATTTGAACGTCGTAAAATCGCCGATTTACATAATCGCCGCCTGCCTGAGATCGTCGCTGAGCGGGTGGCCGAGTTCCAGGGACGCTCGAAATTGGATTTAAAGTATTTTTATGAAATGGCTGATTCGATGGATGATGGTCCGTCGATTTTGAGTTTGCTACATCTATTTTTGCAAAATGGAGCCGGACATGACTGGGATGCAAGTCCCGGTGAGATTGGGTGGGCGGATTCTAGTATTGATGGTGATTCGGCACTGACCTTGCGTCCTAGCCTCAGCCAGAAATCTTATTTGGAGATCGATGGACTGATTTCACTTTATCACATTGTAGAAAGAGAAACGATTATGAGGCCAGAGTATGTCAATTCATACACCCCGGGGCGTGTGGTTTCGAGTCTGGCCGAGAAAGAAAAACTCAGAATGCTTGGGCTGTCGGGAGAGAAAGATCTGATACTGGCGGTGAGTCAATATTACCATCTGAAAATGCTCATGAATTCTTGGAAAACGACCGACTATGCGAGCGGTGAAGTTTTTAGTCTCTCTTGGGTCGAAAATATTTTTGCCTGGAATCATATCAATTTCGAAAAACTCGAGTTTGCAGGTGACTTGCAGGCACAAAAGGAGGCCCTTTCTTCAAAATACAAAGGCTTTTCTGGTGCCGCATGGGCCGAGTCTGGTAGTTTGATGGGAAAAGCTTTTAACTTAATCTCTTTAAGTAAGAATTTGGCCTATTACGAAAAGGAACTGCAAAAAGATCTCAAAGAGGCCAATCAGACGATTCGTCGGATCATGGCAAAGCACCAAGATCTCGTTGACAAAGTAACCACGGCTCTCGTGAAATCACCTCCGAATCAGTGTGTCGAAGCCTTAAAGTGAGGATTTATGGAAAGGTTCACGTTTCCGGAGGAGCTCTTGGCGTATCAGGCCGAATGTAAGGCCATTGTCACGATTGCTCAGCGCTTGTATCAGCGTAATATGCTGGCGGCGGCTGATGGCAATATCTCAATGCGGGTTGCAGAGAATAAAGTGTTGGTTACTCCATCGGGAGTCGCCAAAGCTTTTATGGACCCCCAAAGGATGGCACTCATCACACTTAATAATGAAGTTTTGGTGGGGGCGGCGTCCTCTGAACGCCTGATGCATCTCGAAGTTTATAGACAATGCCCTGAAGCGATGTCTGTCGTGCATGCGCATCCTCCGACGGCTATTGCATGGTCCGTTGCCCATCCTGAATTAGGAAAGCTACCGGCGGAGTCTCTGAGTGAGGTGATTTTGGCGTGTGGGGATATTCCCTTTGTGCCCTATGCGCGCCCAGGGACCTTGTCCATGGGGGCCAATCTTCGAAGCTTCCTACCTCAGTATCGTGCACTCATTTTATCTCGTCACGGGGCCCTAGCCTGGGGACAGAGTCTAGATGAGGCTTGGCGAGGAATGGAGCGAATCGAACATTCGGCTGAAATTCTGTGGCGGGCCCAGCAATTGGGAGGATTAACATCGCTCCCTGCAGAAGAGGTTGAAGCTTTGCGGGAAATGCGTAAAGGTCTGGGGCCCCAATTATTATAGGTCCGACGGCCGATTTTGTAATGGGCAAATTGAGTAAACAAAACTTCGGATATGAAGTAGTTATGGCCACCTTAGTATGAGCCCTTGAAGTAGTAGGAGTTGAGTTTTGATTCATTTAGACAGTTTGGCCCTGCGCTTTGAGCGTCAGGACTCTAAAGTGGAATTGTGGATTCTCGATCAAACCTTGTTGCCGCAACAAGAAGTTTGGCTGCAACTTAAATCAACGAGTGAAACTATCGAAGCGATTAGAGCCTTGCGCGTACGAGGGGCTCCGCTCATCGGTGTTGTGGCGGCCTTGAATGTAGTGCAATCGGCCCTGCTTGGCGCTGATCAACAAACTTTATTGGCAGAAGTGCAGGCCCTGTATGAGGCCCGTCCTACGGCTGTAAACCTGATGATTTGCATGGAAAGAATGCGTCAGGCAATTTCGACTGGTAGTTCTGTTGAATCCATTGTTGATTTAGGCGTTGAGATTTTTGCAGAGGACAGATCCTTGTGCGATCGTATGGCGGATCATGGAGCAGCACTCATTCAAGACGGTGATTCCATTCTCACTCACTGTAACACTGGCGGTTTGGCAACCGCGGGTGTTGGGACAGCCCTTGGTGTGATTCGGCGTGCGGCGGAACTGGGTAAGAAAATCCATGTTTATGTTGATGAGACTCGTCCATTGCTTCAGGGTGGGCGATTGACAGCGTGGGAGTTAAAGAAGCTCAACATACCGTTCACTCTCATCACTGATAATATGGCAGGACATTTGATGAGTTTGGGTAAGATTCAAAAGGCCCTGGTGGGTTGTGATCGGATTGCGGCCAACGGGGATTTTGCCAACAAGATTGGTACTTATTCGGTCGCAGTTTTGTGTCACTTTCATCGCATTCCATTTTATGTCGTGGGTCCGTACACAACGATCGATTGGACTTGTGTTGATGGGAGTCGGATTCCGATCGAAGAGCGGTCGTCCGCCGAGGTGCTTGGAGTGGCTGGAAGCTTTGGCCAGGTCACTTGGGCACCGTCTGGGAGTCCGGTTTATAATCCGGCTTTTGATGTGACGCCGGCCCATTTAGTGATGGGCTGGGTGCTTGATTATGGTGTGTTCAATAAAAGCGATTTTGAAACGGGAGAGGTAAAGTCATGTTTGCAGTCATAGGCGGTTCAGGTTTTGAAAAGTTTGATGGATTCGAAGTCGTAGAGCTATTAGATCGCAACACTCCCTTTGGGCTTGCGGCGAGTGGTCTTAAAAGGGTGAGAGTGGAAGGAAAAGAATTTTTGTTTTTGTCTCGTCATGGAGAGCATCACGAGCATTTGCCTTCTGAGGTCAACTACCGTGCTAATATTTTTGCGCTTAAAAAACACGGTGCTCGAGCAGTTGTTAGTTTCAGTGCCGTCGGTTCTTTGGAAAAAGACTGTGCGCCAGGGGATCTCGTTGTGCCTGATCAGTATATAGATCGCACGAAGGGGTTTCGGCAGCATACGTTTTTAGGCGAGGGCGTGATTGGTCATTGTTCCTTGGCTCATCCTACGTGCGATGTGATGGAAGGTCATTTGCGAGCGATTGCCAAAACGGGACTTGGCTTTGCGGTCCATTTTGGAAAAACGTATATTTGTATTGAAGGCCCGTCATTTTCAACACAGGCCGAAAGCATGTCGTACCGGCAAATGGGAGCGAATATTATCGGGATGAGCAATTTTCCGGAGTATGCATTGGCGCGCGAGGCAGGACTGCCGTATTTGCCTTGCTGTTTTGTGACTGATTATGATTGTTGGGATGATACGATCCCGCATGTGACGGTGGACGAAGTCATCAAAGTGATGAAGGCGAACAATCAAAAGGCCTTTACGCTGTTCAAGGAAATGCTTAAATCAAATGCTTTCTATTTAAACTCAAAGGCCCCAGCGGGAGGTTTGCGTTCCGGGTTATTTATGCCAAAGGACGCCATTCCTGTTGATAAGCGAGAGTGGGTTGAACTTTTAATGCAATAGAAGTTTCAATTGTGAGTGAGGCGCGTCCCGCGAAGGGACAGCGCTAGAAGGATGGGACAGCGCTAAACCGACTCCACTAAGTCGAGGCCGCCACCCTGGCGGCCTGCACCTAAGAGCCTCATTAGCGGACCCAGTAGCAAGTGGGGCGAAAGTTATTACAGACGGTCGCACCTGCGAGTGTAAGAGTGGCGCATTGAGGGGCTCCTGCACAATAACTCAGAAAGGCTGTTTCCACTTGTTGCGCAAATTGAATTTGTTCGAAGGGAGATGCCTCGGAGTACCACTCGTTGGCTTTTTCCATTTGGCCTTGTAGCATCCATTGTAAACCGATGGAGGGGGTAGACGCCTTTGTGGTCGCGCTCTCTTGTGTTTCAATGCTCGCCGAAGCAATATGGGCAGACAAAAGCATTCCACTGACGACGATAGCCTTTACGAACGTTTTCATAAAAAAATCCTCTCTGTGCTTTCAGCACTTAATGTTGTGGACTTGCTATAGGGTGAATCCGGCACGACGACGAGGAATAAACTTGAATATTTTTAATCCCCAGCCCATGCCCAAAAAAGTCACCCCCGCGTGGGGACGGAGCCTATTTCACCGAAATCATTTCGTTAATTTTTGCCGATTTGTCGATTTACACAAAATGCACTTGATTTGAGTTTAGTAGGGCTGATTCATACTTTCAGATTCGAAAAGTCACACTAAAGCAATGCGGTATCTCAGAATTGTAGATTTAAAAACTTGGAGAACGGGAGAATTCAATGTTTTTGTGCATGGCAATCCACGCACAAAGACAGGGGAGATTGTGAGGTTGTAAATTTGATTTTCAAAAATGCGGAACAGCCTAATTTAACCAGTGTCGGAATCATTGGAGCTGAGCTCCACGGAATCTGACACCCGTTTGAAAGTCGATTTAGTTACCCGATTGTTATTTTCAAAAATCCACAGATCACTTCCAATATATCTCTGCTTGTACAAAACAGAAAAATCAGTGGAATACTCGTCTAAGTATTTTGCAAAGAGCTTTCGGTAATTGCTCTGCCTTTCTTTAGAGGATCGGCCAAGTTTCC
>JBILOD010000128.1:0-8830 GCA_044374645.1 Pseudobdellovibrionaceae bacterium
TTGGATACGATCATAAAGATCACCAAGTGCATCTTTCACTTGGTCTTTGGCGACAAGGTCTCCTAAGGTTTGAACTTTGTCTTGTAAGTCGCCATCGTTTGGCATTTGATCGCCCAAAAACTCTAGAAATTCATCAAAACCATCGGTCTCTTCTGAGTCTTTTTCAGCATCAATGTGAAGGAGCGCGCTGTGCGCTAGCTCACCTGTCAAATATTCCTGAATTTTTGGAAGGCCCCCAGAGTTCCGAGCTTGAACTGTTTGATACACAGAATCCAATTGCAACAACAACGGCTGCAATACGATGAGATCATAAATGACTCGAGTCGTCTCGTAGTTCCACTTAAGGAGAGCTTTATTGCCATTCAACAATAATCCCTTAATGGCGGCCTTAGCCATGGCGACATTTTTATAGTTTTTCAGTTCAGTATTGAAAGTGTCGGATCGATCGAAAAGGCATTGCCCATACTCAAAACCCCAAACGGACGGGACCAAAATCAAATTGATTGAGATGACCCAGAGCAATAACTTAGCACGTACCCTATTCACTTAATCCTCCTGAGCTATCACCTCAAGGTGGGCGCGCCCACTCCTGAAGTGACCTGAAATGGCTGCCGTTATTTGCCGAATGGGAGCCAAACATTGTCGACGCTAACTGTGTTAACAGACTCCAAAACCGCAATGTCCACCACAACATGGTATTGGGGGCCACAAGCTAACTATTCCAGGGAGTTCCTGAGCAAAAAATGGGCCATGAGTCGTTCCTTTGGCTGCGCTCCGAACTCGTTTTCCGAAAAAGTCAAAGGGGGTTTATGGGGCGCTCACCTTGCCTTTGTTCAAAAATCCAATTAGATTCCATAATTTGGATACGAAACGAATGAAATGGGTGGGCAATGATACCAGTAATACTTTCCGGCGGCAGTGGAACCAGGCTTTGGCCAATTTCGAGAGCCAAACTCCCTAAGCAATTTTGCGACCTATTTGGTCAGTCGCTGCACACATTGACCATTCACCGCTTGCTCCCGTTAGGAAAACCCTGGATCGTAACCTCGCAAACTTTGCGCGACCTCACTCTCAGAGAAGTAAAAGTCCAAGATATTTCAACCGACCATGTGATTTTTGAACCCTTCGGTCGCAACACCGCTCCGGCCATTGCCCTACTCTGCTGGAAACTAAAGAATCTTGGTTTAGAGGAACAGGTTGTCGGTATTTTTCCGGCTGACCACATTGTCGAAAAAGAAGAAGCTTTTCATCAAGCTCTCCGCCTGGCAGAATTGGAAGCTGAGAAAGGGCGAATCGTCACTCTGGGAATCAAACCCACTTTTCCGGCAACTGGATATGGATATATTCAGGTCGAGAAAGAGCCGATTTCTACAACAGGTAATCTTGCGAGCTTTGCCGTTTCGAAATTTCATGAAAAACCAAATTTTGAGACCGCAACCCAGTTTCTGAATGCTGGAAATTTTTTTTGGAATGCAGGCATTTTTGTTTTTAAAGTAGCAAAAATGATCAATGCCTTTGAAACTCTGCGCCCTAATATTTGGAAAACTCTCTCTGAATTGCGTGGGGATTTGGGTAACCTCAAAGAAGTTTATAGTTTGATTGAGTCCATAAGTATTGATTATGCCATTATGGAAAAGCTCTCCTGTAAACAATTAGCGTGCATCCCCTGTGATGTTGGCTGGAGCGACGTCGGATCATGGGATGCCATCGAAGAATTGATCGAAACCAAAAGCGACGCGACAGTCTCTATACGAGCTCAGAATAATTTTGTTTTTTCGGATCAACAAAAAAAGTATGCGTTTATCGACATTAACGATGTGATTTTGGTTGATACCAAAGACGCCCTTCTACTCGCCAAAAAGGGATCCACTCAATCCGTTAAAGACGTCCACGACCAGGCCAAACAGGCTTGGCCACAGATCACAGAGGAACACACCTTCGAATATCGTCCATGGGGTCAATTCGAAATTCTGAAAGACACTTCCAGATTCAAATCAAAGGTGATTGAAGTCTTACCTGGAGAACAACTGTCCTACCAGAGCCATACAAAACGAGAAGAGCATTGGATTATTACGACGGGCCATGGTGAAGTTGTGCTCAACGATAAAGTGATTCCAGTCCAGGCGGGAAGTTATGTTAAAATTCCCCTAGGAGCCAAGCACCGCATGCGCAACACTGGCTCCTCCAAACTTGAATTTATTGAAGTTCAAATGGGAACCTATTTTGGTGAAGACGATATCACTCGGTATCAGGACGACTATCAGCGCCCATAAAAAGTAAGAGTTTGAGATCCTAGGGAAGGTGGAGAATTTGCCCGGCGCGAATGCTCTTTGGACCTTTGAGTTCGTTCAGAGAAAGAATTGATTTGATACTCACTCCAAATTGCCGAGAGATTCGATACAGTGTATCTCCGCGATTCACCCGATAACGCCGAGATTCGGATTGGTCTCGACTCGCAACTTGTCGCCCAAATGATTTAGATTTAGGGCGAGTTCTATCGGGAGTCACCTTATCCACTCGGACGGCGACAGCATCTAACTGTTTCTCAGCCTGTCCCTTCAGTTCAGTTGGAATGACCACGCGGCTCTTTGAATCCAAAGTGACCTTATCTGAATAGGCCAAACGCTGAAGGTGGGGATTGTACAATTGCGCTTTTTCGCGATCGCCACCGAAGATTTTCACTAGATCGCTAAAATAGATAGCTTTTTTTAACCGTAACTCTTCAAACTCCAATGGGGGCGCACGCCGAATGCCAGAGAAGTATTTGTCCGCATTTCCTTCAACTTCGAGCACAGCGAGAAAGCTTGCAAAAAAGTTGCGTGAAGCAAATCCAAATCGACGCCCCTCACCGGTCTCAATTAAAATACCAAGATCCCTCGTTTTTTTTCGCTCAACCAATCGCTTCACACCATAGGGCCCATGATTGTAACCTGTAATCGCAAGTGGCCAGGCTCCCAACATTTCATAATTAAACTTTAACATTTTAGCCGCCAATTCAGTCGCTTCTTGGGGGTGATTGCGCAAATCCACGACTCGATTCATGCGGAGTCGACCGCGCGCTGCGGAGGGCATTATTTGCCATAGACCGCTGGCTCCTACTTTTGAACGGGCCAAAATGTTAAACGAACTTTCTACAAAAACCAGGCGAGTTAACTGTACGGGAACACCTTGTTCTTTAAAAATTTGCTCCATCATTGGGAGGTAACGACCTGACAGAAAAATCGCTTCTCTAATTCGATCACTTTGTCCCAATTGAAAGCGTAAGCGCCCCATGTCGGCTGCCTCATTGAGTGCCGCAAGCCCACCTTCTTTTTCCCACAAGGTATGAATGTTCTTATCAAAGTCAGAGAGTTCACTGTCAGGAGCTCCAATAGCCACTTTTTTAAGGCTCGCCAGTATTTGTTTTTTACGCTCATCAACTAAGTTTTCACGCGCTTTCGCTTTTTGACGCTCAGTGAACGAATCGTTTTTATCGATAAACTCGAAATCCACTTTTTCGTAAACTACATTCAGATTATTGAGGTCATGAATAACACCCTGATGACTCTGATACTCTGTATAAACCTTTATCCAAAATGCCACAGCGGACTGCAAATTCTTAGGTGGTGCAAATGTATCCGCTTCTAATCCTAATGCTGCACCCTGAGCTTTATAATCAGTGGCCTCCCAAGGGACGCCGTCTCTATTAACCACTGATGGATCATCAAGGAGTGATCGCAAAAAAGGGATCTGTGCGTGTAACGACACCTGAAACAACATACCTAAACAAAATCCAATCGAACTCATTTTCATGCAACTATCCCTGTCTAAACTTTTTCAATTTAACAATCGCACCCGTATCTATCATGGTAGCGGACCAAAACCTTCGAGACAAGTTTGCAAAGCCAAGCCTTGCTATTCAGCCAATAGGGCCTCCAAAATGAGACGGTCATAAAAATTACGAATAAAACCACCGTCCTTTGGTCCATTATAGATAAAGGAAAAGGACATGATCTCTCCATCATCAAGGCCCACATATCCAGCTAAAGATGTGACACCTGTCAAAAGTCCGGTCTTTGCTCGCACCCAACGATACGCACGCCCTTCCTTCATACGATTTTTCAGAGTCCCATCCACCCCGGCAATGGGTAGGCTTGAAACAAACTCAGGGAATAATCGAAAATCTTTTCTCACTTTTTCTAAAACTTTCCCTAAAGAGCGAGCACTAAATTTGTTTTCACGAGTCAGTCCAGAGGGATTCACAATTTCAAACTCACTATCTAAAACGCCAGCATTTCGTACACTTTCGCGAATAAAGTCGAGCCCCCCCAAAAGTGTGCCTTGCGTTCCATTAAAAGCCGCCAGTTGTTTGGTTAGCATTTCAGCGACATAATTATTCGAAAACTTATTCATATCTGCCAATAAATGTTCAATCGGCTTACTCGGAGCCTCGGCCAATATCCTCGCCCCTGCTGGTGCCTTTCCTGCCCGAATCTTTCCTTTGAGAGTGATCCCCCTTTCCTGCAAAAAGACACGCAGGTTCTCCCCACTCCATGACACCGGGTCGGTAATACCCTTGTAAACAGGTATTTCTTTACTATCTTTCGAAATTTTACCACTCACAGAAATCAGATCTTTACTGTCTTTTGACAAACGCCGGCTCACCGAATAATCGGTCTTAGTGCTTGTTGTCAGATATGACTCTAGCACAATCTGCTCATTCACGGGGTCAATGAACACTTCCGCCTTATCGCCAACCCGGCTCCCTGGCCGCAGGAACACATTCACCGCATTCCAATTAAAGGACATTGCCCCAACCGGAGCATCGTAAGCACGATCGACTCGGTGATCTTCACGGGATTCATCAAAACGCTGGTTGTCAAAGAGCGTGTCATCAATAATGAGATCGCCCTGAATTTGATTGATTCGTTCGCGTGTAAATGCGTTTACAAGATACCACATCGTCTCTGAAACAAACCCGGAGTCGCCGCCACCAACTAAATAAAGATCACCCTTAAGGATGCCATCCTCTTTGGGCGCTATTGAACTCAGCCTCGTGTAAAATTTAGTTCCAGGCGGAATATGTTCTAGAACCGCTAAAGCCGTAAAAAGTTTAGTGACTGAAGCCGGGATGAACTTCTTACTAGCATTAAAATCTACGACCTCTAAACCTTTTTTATAGATCGATATTCCAAGTTGACCTGGGTCTACCCTTTCCTTCTTAATGAACTTTTCGAATTTGGTCTGTAATTGCGTCCCTTCACCTTTAGTCCAAGCCCTGGTTCCAACTAAACTTAAGACAATAACGAGTCCTATCAATCCCTTGATAGCCATAAGACCTCCGTGTGTTATCCGACATTGAAATCCGACCAGAGCAAATAAATCATTTCTAGACTCTAATCCCCTTTATTTTCCATTTAAATGTGACGAAAAGTAAACATGATTAACCACGAAAAAAAATGAATCGGAATGAAGCGTAAAGACTGGGTTATTATACTTGCACCGCTGTTTTTAGTGTGGTTGACCGACCACATCTCCAAGCTTTGGGGACAGAGCTTGGTCGAACCTATTTCCCTCGGAAGCATCAGCTTTCAGTTGTTTCACAATCATGGCGCTTTTCTGGGTTTTTTCTCTGAGCTTCCACCTCTCTTACGAATAGTTTCATTATCCACCATCGGCTCATTTTTGGTGTTTTCATATGCAATCATCCAATACATGCTTCCGATCAAATCAACTCGTCTCAGAATTGGTATGTCGATCTTGTTAGGTGGAATTATTGGAAATGTATACGATCGAATTATTTGGGGCTATGTCGTTGATTTTATCATTATCGATCTAAATTTTTTCAGATTTCATCCTATGAATCTCGCTGATATTTACCAATGGATTGGCTATGGTTTTATCGCTACTGCCCTTTTGCGAGAAGAAGAACTTCTGTGGCCAGAAAACAATTCGCGCAAACGTATATGGATCAACCCAAACTTTCAATTTCGATATATCTTGTTTTTACTGATCATCGCACTTTCGCTCACCTTAATCAGTGTTGTATTTTCGTATACCTATCTTAAGGTGACTATATATGAACTCATTGGAGAAAACCGCTATATCCCAAGTCGCTTTCTAATTCCCTATATTTTTACCTATCTTGCCATTAGTTCCATTTTTTGCATTTTTCTAATTATTATTGGACGTCGCATTTCTCATCGAAACGCAGGCCCGGTCTATGCATTTGATCGCTACGTGAATGACCTGATGGACGGACGCAATCGAAAATTCAAACTGCGTTCTGGAGATGAGTTCAGACAACTCGAAAAACTTGGATTAAAACTTGCAACCTTTCTTAAAGAACACAACCTAATCGATGAGGAAGACAACGAAAAAATCCTGACTACACAATCGCCTAACGCCACTGACCTCACCATCCCTGCGGTTCCAATTGACGAACAACGCCCGAACTATGCGGTTCGTCTGAACGCAGCGACCGACTCAAGCGAGGAGGGTGTGATTCCTAAACTTCGCGACTGTCCACTCTGCGGCACATCGCCATTTCAAGCACTTCCCAGCCCTTGGGCTTCATATTTAGTGGAATGCAGTCACTGTCATTTTGTCTTTGACCCTTCCCTCAATCTCAATACGCGAGAGATTTACCAAGATAAATACTTCATTAAAGATTCTGGCGACCAAGGTTTTAGTGACTATGGGCTCGACCACGACATCAATTTGATTAACTTCAAAAAACGACTCCAAAAGCTTCAGCAGCTCAAGCCCGAAATTGGCTCATATCTGGACATTGGCTGCGCCTATGGCGATTCACTCGACGCAGCAGCTGAGTTTCGAATTGAGACTATCCAGGGCGTTGAACTTTCGAAAATGGCCTGCGAAAAAGCTCGTGCCAAGGGCTATAGCGTATTTCAAGGCACTCTCCAAGAGGCTTCATTATCGATCAAAACTTATGATCTCATCACGCTCAGCGATGTAATTGAACATGTCGAAAATCCAAAAACTCTCATAGAAGACTGCAGAAAACACCTCAACCCTGAGGGACTAATTGCCCTACACACTCCCAATTTTAACTCCTGGTCGGCACGCCTATTGAAGTCCAAATGGTTTCACTTGAAACAATTCGAACACATTTGCTTTTTTACCCCTGAAACAATACAAAACATGTTGGAACAAATTGGTTTTTCGATGATCACCTGTGAGAGCTCCACGAGCTACCTTTCGGTCGCTGCCATTCTAAGGCGGCTTCAAATTTACAAAGCCGGATGGCTAGGAAAACTCCTCAAACTCGTACCCAAGACTTT
The DNA here is from genome assembly GCA_044374645.1 of Pseudobdellovibrionaceae bacterium. Lineage (GTDB taxonomy): Bacteria > Bdellovibrionota > Bdellovibrionia > Bdellovibrionales > Bdellovibrionaceae > CAUJGP01. The sequence goes on from JBILOD010000128.1 coordinate 7,284, forward strand.
AGCCGAAAAAATTATTTTGCCGCTACGAACAGGGAATATGTTTGTGATCGCAAAACGGCAGGAACCAGACTCAAACTAATATTGGGCATTCAATAGACGGCCATTGAATCCCTAATGGCATTCAAATAAAAACGTTTTTTTTGATTGTCGACGAGACACAGTGCTGCCAAATAGTCTCCATCGGGATTTCGAACAATTCCATAGGGTTGAGCTCTCCGGGTTTTTCCCTTCATAGAGCCACTCATATAAACAAACTCAACGAGCTGGCCGTTCTCCAGAGCCTCGACAACCCCTTTGAGATTAGCACTGGCTTTTAGTTCGCTAATTGAATAATTCTTCCAAGCAAGATCCTTACCCTGAACCTTAATCAAATCGCGCAAAGTTGTTTTTTCACCCATCAGTCGAAAACAATGCAACGCCACTTCCAAACAAGCCCGAGCATCACTCTCTGCCCGATGAGCCGGACCGGCCTCTATCTTTAAGTGCTTAATCAGGGTTTGCAGCTTATGATTTTCAGATCCACGAATTAATTTGCGGGAAATTAAACTGCTGCACAGGGGTGGGGTTTTCGGCAGAGAAAAACCAAATCGTTCTAAATCATAACTTAAAAAACCAAGATCAAATGGCGCATGATGGGCAATCAAGACACTGTCACCAACAAATTGAGCTACATCTTTAATAACTTGATCCATGGTCGGTGAATTGGCGACCATCTCATTGGTGATCCCATGAATTTTAATAACCTCTTCACCCATTGGCTTAATTGGTTTTATGAGTTGATCAAAGGCTGAAACCTCGCTCCCATGGGACCAACGAACGAGGCCTACTTCGACGATTTCATTTCCGATGGGATAAGCACCCGAAGTTTCCGTATCAAAGGCAACGAATGTTAACTCAGGCCAAGGGGTATCAAGTAGAGAGTCGCTGTTCACAGGTCAGTCCAATCTAGCTGTTTATGGTGCGTCCACAAGTATCTTACTTCTTACGAACTTCCTTGCGGAAAGATTCGTTCAGCTCATCATATAGATCTCTACTCTTCTCTTGCCTGTCAAAGCTTGACTCTTTGGGTGCTTCTTTTTTCTCTGATTGACTTGATTTTGCATCTTTTGTGCGTTGAATATTAAAACGAATAAATCCGGTTACGGGCGATTGTGCAACGGCGGTCCCTCGAGACTTCACATCTATCTCACCATCTACGTCGGTGGTCTCATGCTCCAAACTGGATTTTATCTTCATTTGAATTAAATCTAATCTCGCCGTGGCCACATTGGATGCAACCGCCGGGTCTGATTCCGGAACCCCTTCCAGATATAATTCTGACACCAAATGGATTTTGGAGTTTTCAAGGCCACTGACGACCTTTTTGACTCGGTTCATGATATTAATAAAGTCACTGCTCACTTCAGAGGTTCCAGGTAAAAAGAGCTTATTATCGGGAATCACAAAACTGATCTCATTGTGATTAACCTCAAGTCTTTCAGCATCCTTACCTACCGCTTCAGCAAGATAAGAGAGCGCAATTTTATCGTCCTGAAACTCAAAAACAT
>JBILOD010000130.1:0-8809 GCA_044374645.1 Pseudobdellovibrionaceae bacterium
TCCATATTCATATCCTCATTTCTTGTCAAATTTGGGAATCCGATGCCATAGAGTTTGGCTGAGCGGAGTTCGCATCCAAAGAACGAGATCATCCGCTATTTCCTCAGGATGAGCAATCAATGAACCATCCTGTCGAGGTCGTGCGTTGGGGGGCAACATGGTGGTATCCATATACCCCGGACTATAAAGGCGAACCTCTATTTTAGAGGCAACCCCCTCATCAATCAGGCTATGAATCAGACCTTTTAATCCATGCTTAGCGGCGGCATAACTTGCCGCCCCTGGGTCAGCCATTGATTCGGCAATGCTAGATCCTACAAAAATTATTTGCTTGAGTGAATTAAATGGGGCTTCGGTCAAGGTGAGCAGGTGGTGCAAAAGCTGAGCGGGAAAGAGAAAGTTCAATTGGAGTGCCCAAAGATGAGAGTGCCAGGGTTTTTCGTGGAACTTACCAAAGGGACCTCCACCCGCACAATAGATCAGGCGATGGGGTGAAAAGGAGTCTATTTCCTCTACGAGCCGGTTAAAATGGTCGGTCTTAGTAAAATCGAAGGGAGTCAATCGACAACGTTCTGAATATTTTTGAAGGAGTTCCGTTTGCCGGAGTAGATGGATCTTACGTGAGCTTAACCACAATTGCGACTGGGGCTCCGCCAAAAGTTTTGAAGCAATAGCTAGACCTAAGCCTCGGCTGGCCCCCAAAATGGCAATTCGTTCTTCGTTTATTTGCATAAAGTGGTTTTAGGCATTTTTACCTATGCAGACAACCTCAATTTCAATGGTGAGCGCTGCCACGATTACGAACAATGCACTTGCCTTTTAGCTGGATCTCAAGAACGATTTCAGTATGCCAACAATTAAGTTTCAAAAAAATCGAGATCCAATTGAGGTCCCCTTGGGGAGTAATCTGCGCCAGGCGCTTATTGGTAATGGCATTCCGGTGGCGTCCTCTTGTGGAGGGGTCGCAGTGTGTGCCAAATGTTGGGTCAAAGTTATGGAGGGCGAAGACAACCTCACTCCTCCCAATGGCGATGAGGCGAGTCTCAAATCAGCTAACAACTTTGGACGCATTTACCGTATCAGTTGCCAAGTTGAAGTGCTTGGCGATGTGACTCTCGATACACCTTATTGGTGACCAGTTTGTTTGTGCTCGTTACTTGGCTTTCTCAGGCGACAGGCGTTGATTGGAATGTTTTCTCCCATAAAGATCTTTTCGAAGGTAGTCACAAAGTTAGTTTCTGCTAACGGTGACTGATGTAGATCTAAAGTTTGAAATTCCAAGATATAAGGTGTTCTGGCAATTTCTTGAAGGGCCCAGAGAAAATACTCGCGCGAGTCTGTTTTGAACTCCACAAAAGAACCAGGGCGTTGGAGCTCAAACAATCGCTTTAAGAATTTTTCGCAAACAATGCGGTTTTTAAATTTCTTGGGTCGCTCCCAAGGGTCCGGGAAATGAATATAAACATTATTTATTTCTTTGGGTGAGAATGCTAGATCGACATTGTGAGCATGATAGCGCATGATACGCGCATTTTTTGCGCCGCCATTAAGGGCACGGCGAATACTTTGGATCAGCGGCTTGTATTTCAACTCAAATCCCACGATGCGACGTTCGGGATTAGTAATGGCGTGATGAGCGAAATGTTGGCCGTTGCCAGTGCCAAATTCCACGTCGACCGGGATCGATTCGTCGACTTTGAAAACCTCGCTACGCCATTTTCCCTTAAAAGTAGGGGCGCGCTCCTCATTGAAGGAATACTCCGCAAATTCAGTATCGATTGCGGCAATGTAATAGGTTGGCTTTGGGATAGTTCGGGTTAGGCTAAGTTGTGGGCGTTTTTCGTTCATAACCCTTCATCTTCTACAAGGGGTTTTTGGGTCAAGCTGATAGCGGATATAGGGATCCTTTTTTCAAAAGCACTGCTGCGAATTGGACAATCCTCAAGATCGCATTGGTCACAATAAGACTTTAGGCAGGGGTCCACGTGAAAGGCGATCTCACCTTCTAGGTGATACTTGCGGACTACTTTGTTCTCAAAGAGCGTGGTCTGATGGTGAGCTTCACTGACGTCCCAAAACTCAGGAACAACGACGTGGGCGTCAATGTGATGAAAACGACCAGCCCGGATCATTCGTGTTTGGTGAATATCAATAATCCCAGGAAAACGGGACTCTTCAAGAACCGCCGCTAACTTTTGGAACGATTCCTCATCCTGTTCATCTAGCAATCCACCAAAGGCTGAACGAACGACTTTGTAACCACTCAACAACAAATAAACGGCCATGAGCAAGGCGACGGTCGCATCAATCCAAATCCATCCAGAGACCCAAACGAGACCCAATCCAATGAGAGAGCCCGCTGTGGTCCACAAATCCGACAGTACGTGGGTGCCACTGGAAATCATGGCTGCGGAGTGATGTTTTTTACCAATAGAAGTTAAATATAGTCCTAATCCCAAATTCAGCAAGCTCGCTATGACCGAATAAAAAATCCCAGTTTCAAAGTTACTGATCGATTGGCCTTTGACTAGGGCATGCATTGCTTCAGCGATGATCATAACTCCGGCGAAACAAACCAGCCCGCCCTCAAAAGCGGCTGAAAAGTACTCTAGTTTCCCATGTCCATACGGGTGTTGATCGTCGGCGGGTTCAGAGCTGACATGAATAATCCAGAGTGCGACTATGCTCGCAAGCACATTAACGATACTCTCGAGGGCATCGGAAAGGACCGCCTGAGAATTCGTTTGAAAGTAAGCCATAGTTTTGAACGAGAGTACAAAAATACTGACAACGACTGAGATTCTAGAAGCCCATTTGAGTTTTTTCTCAACGGTTTCATTGTTAGAAATGGATTTTTCCTGCATCGAGCCTTTTTAGCAGCTCATGGGCGGTGCGCAAAGCAATTATTGAGCCTTTTTGACTGGCTGTTGCATGAATTCAGGGTGTTCGGCCAGATCAAAATAACAAACGCGATTACGGCCGGAGCGTTTGGCATCATAAAGCGCCCAGTCCGCCACTCTGACAAGTTGTTTAGCATCGATGTCGGGAGAGTTGGGATCTGTGATGGCAAACCCAATGCTTGTAGTGAGGTTCATTTCATCAGGTCCGTTTTGAAATAGGTATTCCTCGATTTTAAAGCGGAGGCGTTCACAAAAAAGGTGGGCGGACTCCCGATCGATTTCGGTGAGCACAATTAAAAACTCATCCCCACCATATCGAGCGGCGATATCGACGTTGCGGATGGAGCCTTTAATGAGTTTACCAACCTCCGAAAGCACAAAGCTTCCAAAGAGATGGTCGTGGCCATCGTTGACGCTCTTAAAGTGGTCCATGTCCATCATGACCACGCAGACCGTACGATTATAACGCTTACCCCGAGCGATTTCGTAATCCAAGCGAGTATACAAAGATCGCATGTTGAGAAGGCCTGTGAGATCGTCAGTATCCACCATTTCTTTGAGTCGCGCATTGGAACGCAGCAGTTGATCGTTGAGATCTTTGATGCGCAGTTGGGCGCGCACTCTTGCTAGGAGTTCCTTAGGGTCAAAAGGCTTTGAAATGTAGTCATCGGCTCCGGCGTCGAGGCCGGCAATCACTTCTTCTGGAGCGTTATTGCCCGAGATCATAATCACAGAGAAATGTTCTGGGTGAGAGCGCAGGCGCTTTACGGCATCCATTCCATTAAGTCGAGGCAGGTTGACGTCAATGATGATGAGGTGAGGTTGCCAAGTGTCTAAAAGTTCAAGCGCGTCCATAGCGGAAAAACACGCCTTCACCTGGTAGCCATGGTTCTCAAGAACTAATTGGATCACTTCGACCATTTCGTGGTCGTCATCCACTACGAGTATTCGGCGATGATTCATGCTCTGTGCAGAATGTAACATAGTCTCAGTTTCTCAGAATTCTTATGAAAACGAGAGCATAAAAACGTCTAGTTCTGTGAGGTCTCTCTCTTGGTCCTGACACCGTGAATAGAAATTCGTCACTCCTGTCCGCATTTTATCTTTACAAGGATTTCAATTTGGTGCACTTGAGATTGTCTAAATTGCGTCATGGGTGGAGGAATAAATCGATGGCAGAAAATTGGTCGGTTGGTCACAGTGCCGAGCTCTATGGAATTAACCAGTGGGGACAGGGATATTTTCGAATCAACGATAAGGGGAATGTGTCCATTTCGCCTTTTCAAGACGGCCAAAGACAGATCGATCTTTTTGAATTGACTGAAGATCTTCGTGATCGCGGCATTCGGGTGCCAATTATGATCCGCTTCCCTGATATCATCCGAGCCCGGATTGAGTTGATCAATAAATGTTTTCAAAACGCCATTCAGGACCATGGTTATAAAGGGGTTTACCGAGGTGTTTATCCAATTAAGGTGAACCAGCAGCACCAGCTGGTCGAAGAGCTGGTCCGTTATGGTAAGAATTATGGCCTAGGGCTGGAGTGCGGTAGTAAACCTGAATTATTGGTTGTCTTGGCAATGGCCACCAATGAGGACTCCTTAATCATTTGTAACGGATTTAAAGATGCCGAATACATTGAAACGGCCATCCTTTCGCAGAAACTTGGCCGCAACACCATTATCGTGGTGGATCGTTACGATGAATTGCAGTTAATTATCGCTGGGGCTAAAAAACTACAAGCCCGACCTAAAATTGGTTTCCGTTCGAAATTGAACAGTCAAGGTGCTGGTAAATGGGTCGATTCGTCAGGGGCTCGATCTAAATTTGGTTTGACGGCAATGGAAATTGTCGAGGGTGTGGAGTTACTGCAAAAAGAGGGGTACCTTGATTGTTTGGAACTCATGCATTTTCACATTGGTTCGCAGATTCCAGCGATTCAGGCGATCAAGTCTTCTCTGAAAGAGGGTGGCCGATTTTTCACTGAGATATATCACATGGGTGCTACCGGCCTTAAATACATCGATGTGGGTGGTGGATTAGGTGTTGATTACGATGGTACTGGCAGTAGCGATAGTTCGATGAACTATAGCGAGCAAGAGTACGCCAATGATATTATCTCCGTGATCCAGGCAATGTGCGATGAAAAGAAAGTGCCGCACCCGAATATCGTTAGTGAATCGGGGCGTTTTTTGGTGGCTCACCACTCGGTGCTGGTTTTCAATGTCACTGGGGTTAATGATTTGCACCGCTATGAATTACCTCGCCCCATTAAAAAAGATGATCCACAAATCCTTCAGGATTTGCAGTACATTTATGAAAAGGTGACGGCTGAAAACTTGAATGAGTGTTTCAATGACTTGGTGCAAATCAAGCAAGAAGCCTTGCAACTGTTCGTCTATGGCGTTTTGAGTTTAAAGCATCGTGCGGAAGCTGAGGCTATGTCTTGGGCCATTGCGACTAAGATGATTGCACTGGCTAAGACCAACCCGGATGAGTTTGACGATATTTACCGCGCTCTGGAGCAAGAGATTTGCGACACTTATTTTTGCAACTTTTCAGTATTTCAGTCAGTGCCGGATTCATGGGCGGTTGGCCAACTGTTCCCAGTAATGCCATTGCATCGCCTTTGGGAGAAGCCGGAGCGTTTAGCCACTTTGGCGGATCTGACTTGTGATTCTGATGGTAAGATTGAAAAGTTCATTGATGTTGAGACAGGTGGATACCGAAAAACTCTCAATATGCACACCTTCAATGGCAAAGAAAGTTACTTTGTTGGGGTGTTTCTCACTGGTGCTTATCAAGAGATTTTGGGTGATTTGCACAATTTATTTGGGGACACCGATGCTGTTCATGTCTCATTAACTGAAGGTGGGTACACGATCGATCAGTATGTGCCTGGTGACACCGTGACCGAGGTTCTTAGTTATGTTCAATATGCGCGTGGCAGTTTGATTGAGCAGGTTCGTCAAGCCACTGAGCAGAGTATTTTGAAGGGCAGTCTTTCAAAACAAGAAGCCAAATTACTCATAAAACATTATGAGGAAGGATTATCAGGTTACACCTACCTAGAAGATGCCGAGTGATTTTTTAGTCCGTAACAAAATATTTTGTTACGGACTTTTCTATCGAGTGTCTTTCGCGGATCGAAACGCTCTTAACTCAGAACTCTTTTGCAGCCGTTAACTTTTTAGTCGAGTTTCAAGAAGATCACTAAAGGCATTCAAAGCGTCGACCCAAGTGAAAATTCCGACAAGTTTATGATTATCGACCACAAGTACAGAGCCGTATTTATGGCGAGCCATCTCATGGCAAACGTCATGGAGTTTTGCATCAGGCGACACGAGGTAGGGATCAGGTGTGCAGGCGTCTTCGACAGGAACCAGCTCAGGGTTAACATCTTTTAATGTTTCCACCAAAGCAAGGTCGCGGTCAGTGAGGATTCCCACCAGTTTTCCCGCTTTAAGGACGGGAAGATGGCGAATTTTATACTCTCGCATGAGCCCGTGAGCTTTTTTAAGATTTTGATCGCTGCCAATAGTGTGGGGCATCGGAGTCATGTATTTTTGAATGGAAGGTATAGTCTTCATAAAGTCTCCTTTCGAGTGAAAAACTGTATGCTGGGACAGGACAAAGTCAAAGAAATACGGCTGACCTAGCCCAAGACTTCAAAAGTGAGTTTGTTTAGCTCGAGAATAAAATCCCTTTACAGAGTTTGTCACAAATAAGTGAGTCGGAGTCTTCTGACTCAATCGGTCGAACGGATCTTGTTTGATAGGCCCAGGGGTTGGTGTTACGAGTTAAGTGAAAGCCAAGAGAAGAGTCTCAAAGGCTTACTACAGGGAGGAAATTTATGAAAACATTTGCAAAATTAGCATTAGCTTTGGTTGGTGCCATTGTGATTTCTCAAGGCGCTCAAGCAGGAGTCGAGGAGAGAGAAGTTCAAGTTGGTTTTAGTGACGCTTTCATTCCTAGCGGATTTGATAGCAATAGCGACACTTTCGTCGTAGCAAGCGGTTTATTTCCAAACGGTTGCTATCGATGGAAAGAATCTGAAGTTCGTCATCCTGCGACTAATGTCCATGAAATCCGCGCTTCTGCGACAGTGAGTCAAGGAATGTGCTTAATGGTTTTGGTGCCTTTTACTAAAGAAATTCACCTTGGTAAGTTGTCGGTTGGCACTCATGCTGTTAGACTGTTAAACGGTGACGGCACTTATATTGAAAAACAACTCAATATTGAAGAGTAGTCTGCCGATAAAGTTGCAGTGAGATTCGGAGGGAGGGTCTCACTGCAATGGCCCTATTGAGGGAATCGTGAGGGGAGTTAATGAAGAAAGTCGTTTTCGCAATAAGTTTTATTTGTCTTTTAGGCTGTCAAAAAAATCTTGAATTGACCAGGTATCGATGGTCGTCCCAAGATGGCAAAAATCAAAAGCCAGAAATTCAATCAAGCTTATTTGGAAACTCCGAAGCGACAGTGAAAGTCTTTGATGAAATCGTCGAGCGTTCGACCCAGCGAGTGGGTGGTGCGATTGTTGAGGCCTCTTTTCTGCAAAAGGTTTCGTCGGCAAAGGGCCAATTGAAGTTCCTCAATGCCCAATTTGATGAAAATTTTGATAAAAATACGGATCGCCAAAAACATGTCCAATTGGCCGCTCAAGCGGAAAAATTGCGATTGCTTCGTTATACAGCCCTTGAGGTTGTTAAACGTAAATACTTAGATCTTAAGAACGCCAATTACATTTTCGAGCCAGAAGTCATTCTCAGTGGAAACGATGAAAAACCTAAATTTCAATTTCAATTTGAGTATATCCCTCAAGATGGCTCCGGAGTTTATTCGCTGCGTGTGAGCCCCTCTTATGCCATTGAGTCCATTAAACGTGTTGAACATTGCTTTCAGGAAAGTCCTTCGCTGGTATTTCCTGTAGGTCCTAAATTGAGCGATCTCATCGAGACACTGTTGCGTCCGTTGATCGGTGATGGCTCGCTGACAAGCCCGCGAGTTGCTGTGAGTAGCGAGGATGGCGAAAAGGTTATCGCCGAAAATGGTGGTTTTTTGTTTGGACCAGAGGATCCTCGATTTGACCATGTTCAAGCTTTTTTCTTTGCTCAAAAGACTCTCTCTTATGCTGAAACTCATTGGGATTTGAGCTTGCCATTTCCAGTAAAGATCGGCTTGCGAGCAGGCTTTCCCAAAAAAACCAACACAGCTTATTACTATAAAGGTTTAGTTCGCCTAGGAGAGGGTGATGGTGTGGGGTACAAAGGTATTCCTCGTGATCCCTCCATTGTGAGTCACGAAGTGGCGCACGCAATCATTGATTCACTGAGTGCTATGGGTACAGAGGGTGAGACGGCGTCTCTCAATGAGGGGTTTGCGGATTACTTAACCGCGTCTCTTTGGGAAAATCCAGAGCTTGGCCACACCGCTTTCATGCGCAGACCGTTCACTCGCACTGTGAATGTGAAGACGACTTTTGGTGAAAAGAATGGCGGGCTGTATCATGACAGTGGAATCCTCAGCGGCACTTTGTGGGATATCGAAAAGCAGATTGGTGCTCATAAAACACAAGTGTTAGCATTGAAAGCCATTGTTCGATTAGGAGCCCAACCCCATTTTGCGGATGTGCGTGCCGCATTTAGCGACGCCATGGGAGCGGCATCCTTCTCCACAGAGGATACAACGGTCGTTCTGGCTGCGCTGGATGAACGCGGTTGGCCTTTGGCGGAATCCAAGTAGAGCCTGTTCGGAGTTAGCGAAAACAGATTGTCTCGTTACTTTTTTGCCTGTTGTCGTTGCAATTTTTCTCCTTAGCTGCTGGCTAAGGCTCAAAATTGCGCCTTAACAGCTCAAAGAATTAACTTCGCTACTCTGTTTCCGGTAACTCCGATCAGACTCTAAGTAGA
>JBILOD010000131.1:0-8798 GCA_044374645.1 Pseudobdellovibrionaceae bacterium
ATTCAGAGGTCATGCTTTTTACCTTGGCATAAATCTGCCAGAAAGCATCCTTACAGCTCGTGACAGAATCAGGCCAACGATACTCACCCGCTGTCTCCGAATGAAAAAGCATTGACTCCAATCGAAATGCCCGCATGGCTGCAAAAGTGAGATTAATCGAACTGATTGAAGCCAACTTGAGTAAGTTTTTTTCATCGTCATTGGGATCGACACCAGTAATTTGCAAATGAGAGGTACCGACCAACTGCGCCTTGGCATCGGTCTGAATAGCAATTTCATGTAGGATACTTTGCACAAGATCGCTAAACTGGGTCTGTGGAGTCACCAAGAGAAACGTCACATTTTCCGTGTCGGTCCAGCTCACTGGCAGATTCTGGAAATTTGTAGTTTCAGAGTTTGGCGCTGGAAACAAGAAGACATATTCTTTCGAAAAGGACTGAACACGATGAGTCGCGTGCAACAGCTCCTTGTCAATAGCACAAGTTCCCATCAGTCTCATGGCTCGATCGGAACTCACTCCTGCATAAAAGTGAAAACTCAGGAAGTTTGAGTATAAATAGCATAGAATATCTCGCAATTGGGGGACCTGAAAATAAAGTTCAAAGGCCTGGTCAACCCAACGTTGTGGAATCTGCGAATCAATAGTCGATAAGTAGTTCCACGTCTTCAACTCTGGAAACACCGCCAGTAGCTTGCCCTTAGAGCTAAAGAAGGCCGAATATCCAGGTATCTCCCGCTCCCGGCTCCACTGCCAATTCTCAAATCTTTCCGGCCTAGCCCCGCTACTCACGAGAGCGCTATAGGGTGAATTCGATATTATCGTAGTTGAAGGTCCCTGACCCTGACCAAACGCGAACACCGCCCACATCTGCACCAGCAAAAGGATTTTAATTCGAAATGTAGACTGAATATATTTATTTACTTGATGCATGGGCGGCGATACTGCAAACTGCGTTCCTGTTTTGAGTTAGGTTTTAGTAATTAGGACTTACCTAGAACCCAGGGCCCTACTTGCAACTATCTGTTATTGCTTGTTGCCCGCCAAATTTGGCCATCCTTTTACAAAAGATGGCATTCAACTCGACCCAACTCAAAATGAACCAACTCGGCAGGGGCTATTCCCAAAACGCGTCCCTTCTCCATAACTTGATTTGTTCAATCTGAGATGTCTCAAACAGATTCATATAGATAAGTTGCCAAACAGACTAAAGTCTTTCTGCAATTACTCCGAATAGTAGATTGCTGGAAGATTTGGGTTTTGGAGGACAAAGGATGAGTCATTCAACTTCATTATGGTCAGGTATTCTTTTTTTATCGCTGATAAGTTGTACAAAAACGGCCCCCTTTAAAATCAATAATGATGCGTCCACTAACTCAGGAGTGCCAGATTTCAACTTAGCTGTATATGATGGAAACAACCAGGCCTCCATCGTAGGACAAACGTTACCTTCACCGATTCAAGTGCGAGTGACTGACAGTGATGGTACTCCCATTGAAAATAAAAGCGTGACTTGGTCCTCAAGCTCAGGAAGCGGATCCCTGTCTTCATGCTCAAATACGACAAATGCCTCTGGGTACGCCAGCTGCGTATGGACACTTGGAACCCTAGCAGGTAATCAATCAGCATCAGCCAGTATTTTAGATGGAGCCGAAATAGTAAATTTTGAAGCCACAGGGACTCATGCTGCTGCCGACCATCTGGTCTTTACGACTCAACCAGCAGGAGCGACGGCCGGTCAGGCATTTACAGTGCAGCCGGCAATAGCAGTCGTTGATCTCTATGGCAACTTGGTGAGCACTGGCGCTGATGCTTCAGCAGCGATTACGATGAGCCTAACCTCTGGAACAGGAACTCTATCCGGAACGATCACTAAAACAGCAACCAGTGGTGTAGCCATATGGTCAGATTTGCAAATTGATTCCCATGGTTCAAAAACAATCACGGCGACAAAATCGGATTTAGCCGGGAGTGGGGGTACTCCAAGTAAAACAGTGGCCTCCGATAGCTTTAGCGTTGCGACCAATCCACCTAGCACCCCGCTTGGACTCACCGCTCAGGCGAGAGTAGCAAATCAAATCGATTTAGCATGGGATGCCTCGGCCGGGGCAAGCAGTTACGTCGTGCTTAGAGGAACTAGCAGTGGCTCATTAAGCCCCATTACCACAGCGAACACGAATTCTTTTTCTGATACATCACTTGCAGCAGGTACAACTTATTATTATGCGGTTCAGGCAGTGAGCCTAGGAGGAACAAGTTCAGCGACTTCTGAGATTACAGCAATACCCCTTGGGAGTTTTTCCCTTACTTCAACCATCGGCCAGCATCAGGGTGTTGTTCTCACTTGGGGAGCGAGTGCTGGAGCGACCTCTTACACGATTAAGTATGGAACCTCTTCAGGGGCCTATTCTCAAACTTTTTCCACGTCCGCAGCTAGTTCAACAACTGTCACTGGTTTAACAAATGGCACAACCTATTATTTTATCGTGGAAGGACATAATTCAAACGGGTTTATTAATGCCTCCGCTGAAACCTCATTGGCCCCAGGACTGGTTCTGAGTCTACAAAGTGGTGATGGCCAATCTGGTATCGTAGCTACCACCCTTCCGACAACCATTTCCGTGGTTCTGAAAGACTCAGCTAACCACAGCATTGCGGGAGCGAGTATTAACTGGAACGTTACCGGCGGAGGAGGATCTCTATCAAGTTGTAGTTCAACAACAAATGCGTCAGGGGTCGCTAGTTGCTCATGGACACTCGGCACAACTTCGGGGTCTAGTAATAATACTGTTCGTGCCACCGAAGTCTCGAGCTCTCAGAATGTCGACGTAACTGCTTCTGCCACCCATGGGCCCGCCTCCTCTCTCCGTTATTCGAACATACCTTCGATAGACCTCATCGGAGAGAACCTTAAGACAGCACCGCTCATCGAGATCATTGATCAATATTCTAATGTCGTAACCTCTGGTCCAGATGCAACTGCGGAAGTGAGTGTTCAAATTTCTTCTGGCACAGGGGCTATCCATGTTGGTGCGACTTCATGTAGCTCTCAGCCGAGTCTCTGTAAGTCCAATGCAACCAATGGTGTAGTAACATTCTCCGGTTTACGTTTTGGAACATCTGGAGACAAGGTCCTTGAGTTCACGAAAGCCAGCACAACCGGAAATGGGGGAACTGGAGGGTTAACAGTCACCATGGAAAATCCCATAACCATTGCCGCCTGCAATTCTGGCAGTAGCTGCCCAGGTTGCTGGACCTATACCACTCCGGGAAGTCATACGTGGACTGTTCCCAGCAATTGGAATTCTGCAAGTCAGAAGTTGATTGAACTCATTGGTGGAGGTGGCGGTGGTGGTGCTGGATTCGATGACTATAGCTATGATGGAAGTGCACGAGGCGGTGGTGGTGGTGGCGGTGGTGGATTTGCCTATTCCGCCGGACTCAACTTAACCGCTGGTACAAATATCTCGATTAGTATTGGTGCAGGCGGTGCCAAAGGGACTCCAAATGGAGCTCACGGAGAGTCCACTTATTTTCACGACATTACATTTCTAACTGCGAGCGGAGGTTCTGGCAGCCAGCCCATAACTGGTGGAACAGGCGGTTCCGCTTCAGGAACAGCTCTAACCTCGTTCGGGGCCGGTGGGAATGGCTCTGATGGCGGAATAGATGACTGCGCCGGAGGATGCTATGGGGGAGGCGGTGGCGGCGGGGCCGGTTCTAAATCTGGAAATGGTGCGAATGGATCCCCTGTTGGCGGAGTAGGTGGTGGTATCAACTCTAGCTTACTGTTTACAAGCGGATCAGGGGGCAACGGAGCCCCAATTTATAATTGGAGTACCCCCTCCTCGCCCGGAGCCAACTATGGTGGAGGGGGTGGAGGAGCCAGTACTACAGAATTGCCAAGTGCCGGAGCATCCGGAGCCGCCTATCTAAGTTGTAAATAGATTCAATTTTTAAGGCTAATATTTAAAACCTATTTATGCCGAGTTCACCACGTTCCCCTCCGACCTTGGGCCGGCTTTTAACCCTCGTACTCCTAATTTTTATAAAGCGCTGTGTTCTAGATCAGTCTTTGGTTTAGTTCTTGCTGCGTTTCCGATTCCTGGTTGTGAGACCAGCCAGACTAACAACTATAATAGCGTTAGGCGCGTTGGGAGTTGATAAGCCGTTTATAAGCACTCCGGAAAACGAGTTCGGAGCGCAGCCGACGGCAGCCGACCGGACAAAGTCCCAGAGGCGAGCACCGCTTGTTCGAGGCTTTACGGAGTGCTTATAAACGGCTTATCAACTCCCCACCACGCCGCCGAATCTTTCTTCGAAGCATGAAGCAACTTGGCGCATAGGCTCCATGATGGAGGTATCAGTGAAAATTCTTGTGATTCAACTCGCACGTTTGGGCGACATACTCATGACTTGGCCACAGATCAGGGCCATCAAACGCCTACACCCAGAGGCCCAAATTGATTTGCTCTTACGTCCGCGTTTTAAAGATGCAGCGGTGGGTTTAACCGAAATCAATCGAGTGATTGAATTCCCAGTCGAAAATATTTTCGAGCCCTTGCTTGAGGAACCTATGAATATCGATAGCAGCCTTAATGCCGTCGACAGCATTATCACAGAATTGCGGGCGGAAAACTATGACTGGGTCATCAACAGCACCCTTTCTCCCGCCTCCAGTTACTTTACGCATGAACTCCAGACTCCTGGCACCAGGATCACGGGCTACAGTCGCACCAGCGATGGCTTTCTTGCGATCACCGATGATGTGAGTGCTTACATCTATGCGCAAGTGGGTGTCGATCGCGACAATCGAATTCATCTTTCCGACCTTTTCACTCTGATGGTGGATGCCCAACCGACTCCGGATGATTGGAAAACTCCTGTGGCCGAAGCGTCCCCAGTTGAAATTCAGGATTATATCGTTCTCCATGTAGGAGCGAGCCGTGCCGATAAAAAATTTTCGGCGTTCAAATGGCGCACGTTCATTAGTCATTTTCAGAAGATCCGAAGCATTCCGCTTGTGCTCATTGGCAACGACGAAGAAAGCAAGGATGCCAGCTTTATTTCCTTAGGATTTGATCCGGGTCAGGTGATTGATCTCACCGGAAAATTAAAATTTCCACAGCTTTTCCCCCTGATTTCAAAAGCCAAAGCATACTTGGGGTGCGACTCTGCGCCTCTCCACATTGCCAGTCTCGTTGGAACTCCAGCTCTCAATATCAGTCTGAACACCGTCAACTTTTGGGAAACTGGTCCCAAGTCGCTTGGCAGTCGGGTCCTATTCGCTGACACCGAGGCTGATCTGCCCTCCGAAAAAGTGGCCATGGAACTAGTGGCCGTTATCGACGGTTTGGCGCCAAAGAAGGACTCGATCTTTTTTAACGAAAAATCTCCAAGTTACACGGCCCCCAACAACACTCGTAATCAGGACTGGACCTGGCAAATGATTTTTGCCCTCTACATGGGAGGAGAATGGCCAACGCTTGACACCAATACGAAACGCCAGGGTCTGAAGAATCTATTTGAAGTTAATCGTGTGATCATCGATCAATTTACAACCATCCGCAAAACCAAATCGGTTGGCGCCGTTTCTGGTATCATCGAACGCTGTGAAGAGGTCATTGAGAGTGTCGGTAATTTTGTACCAGAACTGAGTCCTTTGATTCGTTGGTATCAAACCCAAAAATCCCTCATTGGTCCTGGCAGTCCAAATGAAATTTTGGATGCCACCGAAAAAGTTCACACTGATTTTGATTCAATCATGCAATTTTGGTTAACCAAAGACATTAAGACAACGGAGGAATTGGATGGGCCATCTCATACTTAATCAAGAGGAACTTCTTAAGGTCTTTGAACCACAAACTGAACTCGATTTTGTGATTCGTCATTTTGAATCGCAATTTGAGCAAACTGGTGAGGTAATCTGTCGCATCCGAATCAATAATCTCAATCTTTCAGAGGAAGATGAGTTGCGCTTTAAAGATACGCCGGTCTCTAAAATCGAAACACTTGAAGTGGATACCGAGAATCCCTATCAACTCTTCCGAGAGGTTCTCAACTACTGGAAGACTCACCTTCCTGCATTGATTGCTACGGCCGACCGAATCTCTGAGAATTTACGAATACGTAGTCTAGACCGCAATGCTATGGATTTGTCCCAATTTATCGATCAATGCCATTTATTAGTGAATAGCTTAAACTCCATCAGCTCATTGTGCCAACACCGGGATATTACTCTCCCCAAACGTTGGTCACCCTCCGAACTCAAACTTTGGATGGCCTTCAATGCTTTGCTCGATTCATTCAATGAAAAAAACACCTCCGAAATGGCCGACTGCATTGAATATGATCTTGCCGATTCATTACAAACATGGTTCGAAGTTCTAAATGAGATGGTGACATGAAGACTATTGTTTGGGTTGGTGATTGCTCACCCGAAGCTCAGTTTCTGAAAAACCAAATCACCACGTCAGGACCATCCGGAACCTCAACCGCGCCTCTGAAAAATCTCATTGGCCAAAAAGATCCATTTCTGATTATTAGCGAAAACCTAAACGTCCTAATGAATGCGGCCCACAAGCATCCTCAGTCTCTGCAGCTATTTATATGTCGTGCTTCCGCATTCATCGATTCTTTTCAAATGGGCGTCAGGCCTCTCAATCGCTATTTTTTTTTGATCGATCAACAATCACCAGAACAATTTCAGCATTTGATAGCAAAATTGGAAACAAAAGCCCCAACGAAAAAGAAAGCTATCCACTCTCAAGGCCCGATGACCTCCATGCAAAATTCACTGGAAGTTTTAAAGAGAATTACTGAGGATCGACTGTTTGAACTCAAAAATTTCTCCTACCAGGAGGAAGAACGTCGAAAACACTTTCGTGCCCTTATTCAACTCGCTCGTCGCCTCTCAATGAGTAAAGATATCGAAGAGGTTGTCCAATATCTCTGGCATGATCTCCGCACTATTGATGGACTCACCTCAATGTCATTTCTCATTGTCGAAAATGCCAGAACAAGTCATCGAATCATAGCAAAATCAGGAAAATTTCACTTTGAGGAAACAGTTGCGCTCACAGCATCCGAGATCGAAGATCTCCAACTTCACTTCCGACTTCAGGACCATGATCAACTGAGACTTCTGACTTCCAATGATGTTCCATTGTTCCATAAGTTGCTTGGACGTTCTCTTTCCAATCCCGTTTTGAGCGTCTTTGCGGGAGATCAATCCGAAAAGAATTTTTTTTTGATTCTTGAAACACAGCCAAAATGGCACATGACTGAAGTCTTCAAAGAACACTTGAGCGAAAGGCTTTCCTTCATTCAACTGACTTTAGAAAAGTACCTGCTCCAGGAAGAAATCAAGTCGAAGGCCAATCTCTGGGAGACCACTTTTAATGAACTCCAAGATCCTCTGGCAATCATCACTCAAAAAAGAATTTTGGTTCGTTCTAACCAGCAGTTTCAAAAAGTGGGAGATACCCTTTGCCATAAAGTATGGATTGGGTCTGATTCGCTTTGCCCTCCCTGCCCCAAGAATGTAACAAAAACAACCCAATTTGAAATTCAGAAAGACGACCGTCTTTTTCACACTCGCCTTTTTCCAATTCAAGGCGAAGTTGACAAAACTCCACAAGCCTTCATTGCTCATTACGTCGATGTCACTACGGAACGAACTCTCTATTCACGACTTGTCCAATCTGAAAAGATGATTGCTGTCGGAAAACTGGCAGGCGATCTCTCACAGGCCCTTTCACTTCCATTGAGCTCTATTCACTCAATTGCGAGAAAATTAATGGAGACGCCAACATTGGAGCGACAAACCGAAGTCGATTTAAGTGAAATTGCCAAAGCTAGCCAAAGGTCCCTAAGGATCATTGAAGACTTTGAAAACTTCTCCCAGGGTAACATCCATCGGGAATTAATTATGGCGGAGACCGTTGTTGAAAAGACCATTCCTCTTGTTAAGGCACTTCTGCATGGCCACCGATTTCACCTGCAACTTTCAGAAAAAAAACATCCCATTTTAGCGTCGCTCTCGCTATTACAACAGGTTTTGTATAATCTTTTGCGGAATGCTCACCAAGCTATGAAGTCACATGGTGAGATCCAGATCTCCACAGAGTCAAAAAGTTTCGGTGAGGTTCCTGGCGTGCAAATCAGCGTCCTCGACTCTGGTACTGGAGTCAGCGCTGAAGTCAGGACTAAGATCTTTCAACCTTTTGTGACAAGTAAGGTCTCGACAGAGGGCACCGGATTGGGGCTAAATATAGTTAAACAGATTATTGAGAGTCACAGAGGTCAAGTTGGCTATGAACCTCGGTTAGAGGGTGGCTCGAAATTTTGGATATGGATGCCAATAGAGAGGAACTAGCTTTGGGAGCAAGAGGGAAACAGCCGGTTGAAGTAAAAAAAGTAAAACCTTATCCAATCGCGGCCAAAGTTTTTAAGGCCGACACTCCCGCGCCCATTGAGGGACAAATTCTGAGGGTGACTCAATTGGGTTTTCAAATGGAAGTGACCCAACTCGCCTTTTCTGTCGGCAATACCTACAAAGCTGAATTTTCGCTTCCACTCAGTCAACATGTGATTTCTGAAAATGTGAAAATCGTACGCACAATGGACAGATTCATTGACGGAAAGGCCACCGTTAAAGGCTATTTGGTGGAAATGCATTTTTTGAATATCAGTCCCATGACTGCCAAAGCCATCAAAGAGTTCGAGATTGCTATTAACCAAAAAAGCAGCGGTATGTAGATTTCGCTGAAAAAGGCCCTGGTTAACTCCACCATATGCT
>JBILOD010000233.1:0-6302 GCA_044374645.1 Pseudobdellovibrionaceae bacterium
ATTCCGCCATCTGGAAGAAATTTTCCTTTTCCAAGATGCAAATCGCTGATGACCAGCTTGATTTTCTTCACTGGCCTAATCAGCTTAGGAGCATTATCATTTGGTTGTATTTCAGAATTTATATCCAAGAACTACTCCGCCTTCTTTACGCGGGCCCCAATCTGCTCGTTCACCTCGAGATTTGTCAAGGCCAGGCGAAGGGCCCTTACGGTGCGACGAGTTTGTTCTTGGTTCGCTTCAATGGTTTGATTCATTTCGGCAACTTTCCTTCGATAATTCCCAAGCTCATGATTCAACTGGTCAACCTGGCGTTTCAAATCTAAGATAATCTCGTCCTTAGATCCGACCAAGGAGATTCTCTCCAAGCGCGCCAGTTCTAGGCGATTTTCCAGTTCACGTTCTCGACTTCTCGACTTTCGAATGTCCGTTGAAAGACGTGTTTCTAGTTCGTTCACTTTTTCTTTCAATTCTTGAATTGTGAGATCCCGTTGTTCAAGATGAGACTTCAGCGAGGCTCGTTCTTCAATAAACCGCTCTTCATTGAACTGTACTTTCTTCTCGAGTTCTTGTTTTGTCGACAGATTTTCATCTGCGCGCTTTTGGAAAAGCTCAGTCGCGGAAGCTAGCCGCTCATTCTCGATACGTAAGCGCTCTAAGTCAGCCTCTAAGTCCTCGATTCGTTTTTGTGCGATTTTGAGATAATCGCCCTCATAAAGTTTCAACTGAATTGAGTTCAAGTTCGCAAGAGGCGATGGACCCGCATTAAAAACTGGCGGTGAAAATGCTGGTCCATCCTCTTTTCCACCTAGGGGTTTGACTGGCATGGCAACGGTATGAAGCTGTGAACCTTCATTTTGTGTCGCTATTGGCTGAGCATTAGCGATAGGCAGCGGCGCTCTAAATACCGGTGGTTTTACCGGATCGCCAGGAGCCACAGCACTTCCGCTGGGGTCTCCAAAAATTTTTGAATCAAAGGCAAAGCTTCCATCAGCACTTCCCACGTCAGGTTTCTGTGCCTCGTTTTTTTTGATTTCAGGTAGTTTGACTTCTAAAATATTCGGGTCTGGTTCGATTTTATGGTTTTCTTTAGCTTGCGGCTCTATGTTCTTAGCCACTTTTTGTGGCGGAGGAGGAGCAGCAAACAAATCTTCAATTTTCGTTGGAGTCTTTTTGGCCATATCCCACAAAGACTGCGCGAAAATATCATCCGCCATATGGTCATTCGCTGTCGTAGGCCGTGGGCCGTCAACTTGACTAACGGAAGATTCCTCTTGTTGCAATCGGGTGACTGCATCCAAAATGGATTCTTCAACGCTCTTCTGAATTTCGTCTTTGCGTTTATTTGAGCTCATTTTACCTGTATCTTATCGGCACATTGCTCCATAAACTTGAGACTTTTCTCAGGCTGGACCATCTTTCTCGGAAAAAGATCCAGACTGTCTAGAGAGTTGACAGTCCCCGACTCCCATCAACAGTTTCAGCTAGCGAGTCGGTGAAAAAGTCGGTCTGCAAGATCGGCAACGCCCTCAAATGGGCGCGCACAAAATTAAACAAACCTTATGGATGCATGGTCGCCTGTTCAAACAAGCTCAATCGTGTCTCCAGATCCTGACGTGTCACCTTTGACAAAGCGGACAGCCCAAATCCTTGCACGGTGAAACTTGCCATTACTGAACCATGAATACAGGCCCACTTGAGGTCTTGAGTGGTGATGGCACCTTCAGTCTTGCTGGCCAAATATCCAAAAAACCCGCCAGCAAAAGTATCACCAGCACCTGTTGGATCAACGACATCACTCACAGGAACAGCTGGGAGCATAAAGTAACCTTCAGGACCAAACATCAAAAACCCGTACTCACCACGTTTAATAACGACGAATTTAGGGCCCATTTGCAAGATTGTCGAAGCCGCCGCAACAGCATTGGCAGCACCTGTTAACAGCTTCGCTTCGCCTTCATTGATCAACAATGTGTGCACGCGACCTAGAACTTTTAGGAGGTCCTCACGAAAAAGGTTGATCCACAAATTCATGGTGTCCGAGCCCACAAACAAAGGCGCCTTGACCTGATTGAGCACTTGAGTCTGCAAGGCAGGGTGTATGTTCGCGAGAAAAACAAATTCGCTAGAACGATAGTTCTCTGGCAATTCTGGATTGAAATGTTCAAAAACATTCAGTTCAGTTTTCAAAGTTTTGGCTTCGTTCATATCGCCTTCGTAGCAGCCTTCCCAATGAAAGGTCTTACCTTTGGCTTTCATCATTCCCGAGGTATCCACTTGACGATTGCGGAGTAAACTCAAATCAGTTTCTGCGTAATCTTCACCAACAACACCGACCACTCGGACCGGCGCAAAAAGGGACGCCGCCACAGAAAAATAATTTGCTGACCCACCTAATGTTTTTTCAACTTTGCCTCTGGGAGTCTCGATACTGTCATACGCCAAACTACCCACCACTAGAATCTTCTTCATTAGTCCCCCCTGTTTACGACTGCAAATGCCCAAATATTTCAATATTTAGCGCACTGACAGTTGATCAATTTCATTTTGTTTAGTTAAGTTAAGACGACCTGGATGATTTTTAAAGGTCGCATTGAGCTGCCCACAGGCCGCAAATATATCCCTGCCCATCGTTTTACGAAGCAAGACATGAGCTCCCAGACGAATTAATTCGTCTTGAAATGCTTTTATAGTTTCCTCCGCAGGCCTTAAATACCCAGACTGGGGATGTTCATTAAATGGAATGATATTAATTTTGCACGGAATACTTTTGGTGATTTTATATAAGCGACGAGCATCTTCTAAAGAATCAGTTACACCCTTCAATAACACATATTCAAAGGTGACTTTGTCTTTGGTTTTATGCGCATGCTCTTTACAGGCTTGAAGAAGTTCAGCCATCGAATGTTTGCGGTTGATCGGCATCACTTGGGAACGAATCTCTTCGGTGGTACCATTTAAACTCACCGCTAAACGCACATTCGCCGCTCCAACACGCCACATTTCTGGTACTAAACCCGAAGTTGAAACGGTGATTTTGCGCTTTGATACATTGAAACCCCATTCACTATGCAAGATATCAATGGCCTTAAAAACCGCATCCGGGTTATCCAATGGTTCTCCCATTCCCATAAATACAATATTACTGATACGCTGCCCCTCTTCGAGCGTCAGATGTGCTTGAACAAACTGACCGACAATCTGAGCTGCCGTAAGGCGTTTCTTCAGTTTTTGCTTGGCCGTGAAACAAAATTTACAGGCCATATTACAACCCACCTCGCTGGATACACACAAAGTGAGGCGACCATCCGAGGGAATCAAAACCGCTTCAACAGTTTCACCATCGCCCACATCAAACAAAAACTTCTGAGTTCCATCGATAGCACTCTTGAGGTGACTCACTACACGCGGCAATGACAAATCTAAAACATCTGGCAACTCTTCCCGAAAGCTTTTGGAAAGATTGGTCATATTCTCAAAATCAAAGACACGACGCTCATAAACCCACTTAAAAAGTTGCTGAGCACGGTATTGTTCTTTACCCAAACCTTTTAGGAAATTCTCTAAGTCTTCTAGAGTTAAATCAAAGAACGATTGTTTAGTCATAGGGTCTCCAATGGGTCTTAGGCAAAGAGCGCCGTTTATACCACAATTGGTCGTTTTTCTTCAATACCCGAATTGGAAATAACACTGGAGAGAGCAAGATACCTCGCCCCCCATTGCGATCCTAAAATACCCTATATTTTTAATGACTTAGAGTCTCATGGGCCTCAATGTATTCAATGAGTTCTTGCTTGGGGCAAGGTACGCAACCGACCTTACCAACCACCACTCCCGCAGCAAAATTTGCCAAAACACACGCTTCATCCATTGAAAAACCAGCCGCCAGAGCCATCGCCAAGGTGGCAATGACGGTGTCTCCGGCCCCAGTCACATCAAAGACCTGACGGGCATAAGTGGGAACCTGGTGAGTTTCCTTGCCATCAAAAATACTCATCCCTTCCTTACCTTGGGTGAGAACGACCCACCTGGCCCCGACCTCTTTTCGCAAAATTTCCCCTACCTCAGAGAGACTCTTTTTATGCATTTTAAAGTCCTCATAAGTCATTCCAGCGAGAGCAAGGGCCTCTTCAAAATTAGGTTTAAAAACGTCAACGCCTTTATACGAAGAGACGGGCTGATTTCGGTGAGGATCTAACAAAACCATTTTTTTGTGGTGATGGGCAATTTTCACCACTTGCTCTACCAATTTACCTTCGACCACGCCCTTCGCATAATCCTGTAAAATCACAATATCCATTTTAGGCATTAATTTATCGATTTCAGCTATCAACTCAAAACGAATGCGCTCACTGATAAATTGGCGCACTTCATAGTCAACCCGCACCAAGTGATGGTGTTTGGCCATCACGCGAGTTTTACGTGTGGTTGGTCGACTTTCATCTACGATCAGATGCTCCACGCTGACCTGATTGCGGCGCAATAAAGTTTTCAAAGTGTTCGCGCCCAGGTCCTGCCCCACAACGGAAACCAAGAACGGAATTCCACCTAAACCAATAACGTTTTGTGCCACGTTCGCAGATAATCCCAATCGCGAGTCTTCTTCATCCACCTCAAGCACCGGAACTGGAGCTTCAGGCGAAATTCGCCGCACTTGGCCTAAAACGTACTCATCGACCCCCACGTCACCAATAATCAAGACGCGCTTTCCCTCTAAAAGGGAGATTCGTTCAATGATTTTTGTTTTCAAGACTTCGGCTGCTACCTTTTTGATCATAATTTATTTCCCGTTATAGCTTTGTGCGAAATGGAACTGCCTCGACATTGTGACTATATCTTCATAAACTCACTCTGTTAATTGGAAAATAGACCTTCGAGTCCACACTTAAAATTAACTGCTGGGCTCTTATTAAAAAGGAAAATTAACTTATGACAAATCACAATAAAAATGCGACCCCTGATTTTTTCAATCACCCCTTATTTCTGAATGCCACCCAGAGCCTGGAAGAAGCAGGGCAAATCATGAAAATCGATCCCAATATCATGAATCGACTGAAAGTGCCGCGGAAGTGCATCGCGGTCGCCGTCCCTGTCAGAATGGATGATCAATCGGTTCAGGTTTTTATGGGCTACCGGGTTCAATTCAATGCCACGCTCGGCCCCTATAAAGGTGGAATCCGTTATCACCAAAATGTCGATCTTGGAGAAGTTGCCGGTCTTGCGGCTTTAATGACCTTTAAGAACTCCGTGCTGGGTCTGCCTTATGGTGGCGCTAAAGGTGGAATCACCGTTGATCCACGCAAACTTTCCCGCACAGAAAAACAAAACCTCACTCGCCGCTACACTTCAGAAATCGCATCTTTTATCGGACCAGCCAAGGATATCCCAGCTCCTGATGTGGGAACCGATGCCCAAACTATGGCCTGGATGATGGATACCTATTCACAAGAGCAAGGTGGTTTCACTCAACCCGGAGTTGTCACTGGAAAACCTGTTGAAATCGGAGGAACACTTGGTCGTGTAGGAGCCACTGGTCTTGGTGTGATCTACATCACTGAACGCGCCTTTGAAACTCAAGGCAGATCCATTAAGGGTTCGACGATTGCCATCCAGGGTTTTGGTAACGTAGGTTCTCATGCAGCACTTTACGCCTTCCAACGAGGTGCTAAAGTTGTAGCCGTTTCAGATGTGGATGGCGGTATATTTAATGGCGATGGCCTTGATATCCCTAAATTGCGTGAGCACTTTGCCGCCAATAAAACACTAAAAGGTTTTCCGGGCTGCAAGGACATTAACAACACTGAACTCCTCGAGCTCTCCGTGGATGCATTGTTACCTTGTGCGCTCGAAGGCGTTATCGATGAGAAGAACGCAAAAAACATTCGCGCCAAAATCATTGTTGAAGGTGCCAACGGCCCTGTGACCATCAATGCCACCAAGATTCTTCACCAAATGGGCGTCTTCCTCGCACCAGACATCATCGCCAATGGCGGTGGCGTTATTGTTTCGTACTTTGAGTGGGTTCAAGATATTATGTCGTTCTTCTGGGAAGAAGACGATATCAACGCTAAACTAAAGTCGATTATCACTAAGGCATTCGATAGCACCTATCTAACGGCTCAAGAAAAGAAAGTTGATATGCGTTCTGCAGCTATGGGTGTTGCGGTGAAACGACTTGAAAAAGCGATGTTGTTAAGAGGATTGTACCCTCGATGAAGCCTTGGTTATGGCTGCCTCCAACCTGGTCACATGCTCTAGCACCAGCGGCACTGCCGTTGGCGGCTTTCTTTGCTCCAAGAACTCCT
>JBILOD010000133.1:0-8745 GCA_044374645.1 Pseudobdellovibrionaceae bacterium
TTTGTTCGCAACGGGGCTCTTCTCAACGAAGAACAAAAAGGGAAGCTTCGTGCCCTAGACCAGGAACTTTCGTTGTTAGCGCCGAAATACTCAGAAAATGTTTTGAAGGCGACCAATAAATTTGAATTACTCATCACTGATGATAAAGATCTTAGCGGACTTCCCGAGGGAATCCGCGAAGCGGCCAAAAATCTCGCACAACACAAAGGCCACCCCCACGCTTGGCTTTTCAATTTACAATACCCTAGCTTTGGCCCTTTCATGCAATACTCCGATCGTCGAGAACTGCGTGAAATAATGTGGAAGGCTTATAATTCCATGTGTTTCAATGACGAATTCGACAACCAAGAGGCGGCTCAGAAGATCGTACGGCTTCGCCATGAACGCGCTCAGCTGCTTGGATATAAGAATCACGCATCGTTTGTGCTTGAAGAGCGAATGGCCCAGAATCCTGAGACGGTAATGACTTTTCTTGAATCGCTCTTTGCCTCCTATCGAAAAGCGGCAGAAAAAGACCTCCAGGAAGTGATCGAGTTTAAAAAATCAATGGGTGGCGATGATTCACTGTTGCCTTGGGATTACGGTTATTATGCCGAAAAACTTAAAGAGAAAAAATATCACTTCAGCAGCGAAGAACTGCGCCCTTACTTTTCACTTGAGAAATGTATTGATGGAATGTTTGAACATGCTCGCCGTCTTTTCGGCTTGCGTTTTGAGACGGCATCGAATGTTGAGGTCTATCATCCGGACGTTAAGGTTTACGAAGTTCGTGACGCCAAAACAAATGATTATGTCGCCCTTTTCTATGCAGATTTTTTCCCTCGTGAGACCAAGAAGAGCGGAGCGTGGGCAACCACTTTGCGTGAGCAGGGACTCCTCAATGGAGAGGTTCGACGTCCTCATGCTGCCATCGTTTGTAATTTTACTAAACCAACTCCAACCAAACCATCCTTGCTGACTTATGATGAAGTCAGCACGCTCTATCATGAATTTGGGCATGCCCTCCATATGATGTTGTCTCAATGCCGTTATCGCTCTTTGAGCGGTGCCAATGTGTATTGGGATTTCGTTGAACTTCCATCGCAAATCATGGAGAACTGGGTTGAGCAGAAAGAGAGCCTTGATATTTTCGCTCATCATTATGAAACCGGCGAACCTCTTCCTCAGATTTTGATTAAAAAGATTCATGATGCAAGCTTGTTTCAGGTTGGTTATTTTTCACTACGCCAATTGAGTTTCGGATTTTTAGATATGGCTTGGCATAACACCGACCCCTCGCAGTTTGGCAGCCTCGCAGAGTTTGAACAAAAGGCTACGGCGAAAACTCGATTGCTCCCGCTGATTCCAGGCACCAGTGTAAGCACTCACTTTTCTCATATCTTTGCCGGCGGATATTCCGCTGGATACTATAGTTACAAATGGGCGGAAGTTCTTGATGCCGATGCCTTCGAATATTTTAAAGAAAAAGGCCTATTCAACGCCGAGGTTGGAGCCAAATTTAAAGAGTGTATTCTTTCGCGGGGCGGAACAGAACACCCGATGGAACTTTATAAACGCTTTCGTGGGCGCGAGCCCGATACTCAGGCGTTGCTACGGCGAGAGGGACTGGCCTAATGAACAAGCTTCATATTTCGGAACGGGCCCAAATAGCTATTGTTTATAGACCAAGCACCGCACCTGCCCTCGCTGCGGCCAAGGAACTTGTGGCGTGGTTGCGAAAACACAGGTACCGCCCCGTTACGGCGCCGGGGCAAAAGGCCATTCCTGGAGCCCCCCTCATGAAAAACACGAGTGCGTTTGATTCCGTTGAGTTGATTGTGAACCTTGGAGGAGATGGAACCTATCTTCGTGCTAACCGCATGCTGCAAGGGCGCCCCATTCCTATTCTTGGTGTCAATCTTGGCTCCCTTGGTTTTTTGACCCCATTGCGTCTCGATAACTTTTTTAAAGTCCTGCCGTTAATGCTCAAAGGTAAGTATGGCGAAATTGCTCCTCGCACTCAGATGCTGGTGCAACTTGGTACAGAAAACAAGAAAACTCCACAACGCTGGCAGGCCCTCAATGATGTGGTCATAGAGCGGGGACCATCGAGCCATTTGATTGACCTGCGCCTTGGCATTGAAGGGTCACCAGTAAGCAGCGTCAAAGCCGACGCCTTGGTGGTTGCTACACCCACAGGCAGCACCGCCTATAATTTGGCGGCTGGCGGGCCGATTGTGCATCCCGATTCACCGTGTTTTGTGGCCACTTCGGTGGCACCGCACAGCCTCACGAGTCGACCACTGATTTTTCCGGACACTAAAGAGCTTCAAATTGAACTTCAGGGCCAATGCACCATTGCACATCTAGTAATTGATGGACAAACTTGCGCGGAACTTACACAAGGACAAGTGTTGCGGGTATCAAAGCACACTCAACCGCATTGGATGCTGCAGCCGTCAGAGCACAATTTTTATGAGCTTTTACGCGAAAAGCTCAGTTTTGGAGAAAGGGCCTAGCCATGTTAACGGAATTGAAAGTCAGCCAATTTGCAATCATTGAAAATTTGCACATTCAATTCCGCCAAGGCCTCAATATTATCAGCGGAGAGACTGGCGCCGGGAAGTCCGTACTTTTACGCTCGCTCTCATTGTTAATGGGAGCCAAAGCTTCCAGCGAATACATCCGTACCGGATCCACTCAGGCACAAATCGAAGGGCATTTTGATTTGGCCCATCGCCCCGATATTCTTGAACGCTTAGAAAACATGGATATCCCAGCGACAGATCATGAGCTTATCGTCCGGCGAATCATCGGCCCTGGTGATAAAAATAAGGTTTATTTAAATGGAAGCTTAAGCACAGTCAGCGTGTTACGCGATATTGTGGCCCCCTTGATTGAAGTGGCCGGCAAGAATGCACCCCTCATCGAGCTGACCGGGCAGCATGAAAACAAAAACCTTCTGTCAAAGAGTTACCATCTGGATTTACTCGACCAATTCGCAAAATCCTGGTCACTACGAACCCATTACGAAAACCTTTGGGAAGAAATTCAATCGATCGCAGTGCAAATCACCAACCTCGAACAAAAAAGTCAAATGGGTCATCAGCGCTTAGACTTTTTGGTTTTCCAGCGCGATGAGATCAAACAGCTCCCACTGAAGCCGGGTGAGGAGATTGATCTTGAAACCAAAGTAAAACGTCTCAAGAATCGTCAGCGATTGGCGAGCTTTTATAGCTCTGCCATTGCGGCCCTGGATGATGAAAGCGATGCGGTGATCCCACGCCTGCAGAAGATTCTCCAACGGGGTATTGAATTCGCAAGCATGGATCCGAAACTTCAGGAAAAGTTGACGAATCTGGAACAATCTCTTTCGCTCATTCAAGATTGCAGTTTTGATCTGCACAATTCTCTCGAAGAGTTAAATGGTGATGATGAGAGCGCTGAAGAGTTGGAGTCGCAACTTAGCCAATGGCGGAAACTTCAAAAGAAGTATGGCGCCAGCTTCGAAGAGATTCAAGCGACCTTAGCCAAAATTGAAACCGAAATATCTGAAATTCAGAATGCCGAAACACTGATCGTTGAACTGAAAAAAAAGCGGCAGAATCTCTACGAACGTCTCCTCACTCAAGGCCGTAAGCTCCATTCCGTTCGAGAACAATACTCCCGTGACCTTGCCCTTCGAGTGAATGAACATCTGAAGGACCTCAATATGAAGGGTGTGATTTTTGACATACACATTGATTCTCTGCAAGAACCTCAAAGCACCGGAATTTCTGAAGTAGAGTTTCTCAGCCAAACCTCTCAACAAGACCCTCCCCGCCCCTTGGCGAAAGTGGCCTCCGGTGGAGAACTGAGTCGTATTTTGTTGTCTCTAAAATGTGTGCTGGGTGCCTCTGCGTTTCCACGCACTTATTTGTTTGATGAAGTTGATACCGGAGTCAGCGGAAATACCGCAGACAAAGTTGCACGCAAACTTCAAAAGATCAGTCGCGGACAGCAGGTGATTTGCGTGACCCATCTACCACAAGTGGCAGCGCTCGGTGATTATCATTTTGCAATTCAAAAGTCCCCCACTGGCAAGTCGGTCCAGATGGAAATTTGCCCCCTCACAGGCTCTGAGCGCATTCGCGAAATTGCCCGCCTTATTTCGGGCGAAACCATCACTCCCACAAGTTTGGCCCATGCTAAGGAATTGCTAAACCCTGAGGAAGCGCAGCCCACCAAAATTCGGCCTAAACCAGTGGTTGCAACTAAGTCAGTAAAACCGGCTAAAAAAGCCACTGCCTCTAACTAGAATTTTCCACATCCAGAATACTCTGGCATCTTGGAAAAATGGTTGATCATAGGCTCATTTTTCCAAGAAATTTGAGCATATGATCAAGCCAATGAGTTGGAAGTTTACTCAGGCTCATATTGACGCCCCTCCACCTAGACAGAGATACTAGGGAAGATTAGAAACGGAAGGACAAGACCGATGTTTGAATTTCCCATGCTTCGATGGTCTCTCTTTAGTTGGTTGTTGCTTGGTGTGCTATTGCTTACCGTGACATCCACAAGCCATGGTGCAGATAGTGGAAAGGAACCTGAGCAGATCGATATAGAATTGTTTATGGCTAATCCACTCAGCTCAGGACTTTTGATTTATAAGAGTACGAATGGTAAACTAACTTATGGTAACCCACTGATTGCTGCTGGAGGGAGTGGAATTGCCGGAATGCCTCTTGAAGTTAACGCTCCTCGATCCTACTGTTTAGATCTTGTAGTCAGCACGCCCAGAATTCAAGATTCAAACCTTTGTGAAAAATATGCCATAAGTCTGAAAGCCATTGAACACAATGCCACCGACAAGGAGACAATTCGTAAACTTTCCAAGACGTTTGCGGAGGCTCTCAATGAAAATTCGCGGAAGCAGGGCGATGGACCCCAGACGCAGTTTACCTCTTCCGTCGCGAGAGGATGGATTGTGGAGACCGTTAAGGATTTCCAGTATTACAACGCCCTAAAAAGATCAATGTCTACCTATGGCATAAAAAAAGAAAAGCTAAGTCTACTTCTGCAAGCAGATGTCGAGCGTCTTAAAAAATCAGTATCCATTCTAGCAGGAATGGCAGAGGGATTTGACTCGGACTATCTGAGATCTCTGTTTGAGAAATCAATAGTAACGGATTGTAATGCCAACGGTAGACGGACGAATTTCACCCAAGGTGACAATGGATCCTGGGAACTTGACGATGAAGAGGCAATCGGTAGGGGAGGGCTTTGCAATGCAAGAAGTCTTAGAATCAAAAGAACTTGTCAATGATCAGGATAAACGGGGGCTTCGTAAATTTTTTGAGGCTACTGAAAGGTCCACTGTGAATACTGAACCCCGAAAAATTCTAAAGGATTGTTCATTGGATGCTATCGACGGCCTCATGACTAAGCTCTGCAATGCCTCTAAGAGTTCAATGACCAGGCCTACTATTCTCGCTATTACCCAGAATTACAAGGCCGATCCAGGGGCCGAGAAATCCTGCGCTTCTACAAATATCTATGTCCAATTCAATAATCAAGCGATGGTCCGCCCCACTGAAGGGATCGTCGGTTACCAATCTTATTTTCTAACTAAGAATGGGAAAACCATTATTTCCCATTCTACTCAAGTGACCTTTGAGGAACTTAACGCCTTTTATTTGAAACATAGAGCAGCAAAGTGCAAATCTGAATCCAACAAGGATCAAAAACTTAACTCTAGCAGCCAGCAAACTACTAACCAAGGTGGTCGATAACAGAATCACCGTCAATACGCGGTTTTGCCTGAAGGCTGGATATCTTTTCGAGTTCGTGAGCTATTTAAGCGATCAGAAAACAAACCAGCACTAAGAGGGCGGCAATGCTAAAGACCAACACGGCTCCGGCTAAACAGTCTTTAGCGACACATATGGCTTCGTGATATTGAGGGTGAAAATGATCCATGAGGTGTTCTATTGCGGTATTTATAAGTTCACAGGCCAGCACTCCGGCAATGACCAGTGAAAACAACGCCCACCAGATGGCTGGAGCCTTAGAGACTCCTAAAAAAGAATAGGCTAAAACGGCTGCAAGGGTTTGAAAGCGAAAGCTGGCTTCAGAACGAAAGGCTGATTTGATACCATTGCAGGCAAATTGAAAGCGTTCGAGAAAAGGTCTATTTTTCATGGTGTTGAGGACTCCTCAACCTAATCTCGCAGACTCTCACGTCCTGTCACCAAAAAATTTGGGATGCTATCCAATTCTAATGGTCCAAGCGAAATCCGATTTTCAGAACCACTTGAAAGTGGGCAAGGTTTCCTTCAGCCACATGTCCTCGAGTCTCGGTGACTTCAAACCAATTGATGTGACGAACAGATTTGCTGGCTTTATCAATGGCATTGCGAATGGCGTCGTCACTACTTACTGTTGAAGAACCAACCACTTCAATGACTTTGTAAACATGATCTAACATAATCAGCCTCCACAGAGGCCAATCATCGCCCAGTTCTCGATAAAATCAATTTAGGTTCTCTTAATGAAATGGAGCGATATGCTCTAAAACTTCCAGCAGGAGATCTTTGCAGACTCAGCCCTATTGGAGGAGTGATTCGCTACTGAAACATTCCTAAAATGGAACGTTTAATAGTGGGCCGCTCAAATGAACTGGTAATCACCAAAACCAGTTTCGACTTTCAATTAACCTGATGTTCTATTAACATTAATAGTATAATTCATATCGATCAAACTGAGACCATTTCGCATTCAACGACGTAGGGTGGGTAAATGCTATTTAAGAATAAACTAAAGAATCTTTATTTTCTGGCTGTGGCATCTCTAGCTGTTCTTGTACTCGGACAAAATTGCTCCACACGCACAACACTGAACAGGAAAGTGACTGATACCGGATCGATGTCGCAGGATGGCCTTGCCATTGAATTAGTTGAAAAGCCCGCATTTTACAGCAACTCAACCAATGCATCTTTCAAATATAATTTAAAGACAGAAACTGCTTTGCCTGAATCAGTGGAAGTCTTTTTTCGACACGGAGAGGAAACCGAGTGGATCCGTGCTGAAGATGTCATTCAGCTAGTAAATTTGAACGAAGGAACCCATAGCCTCGAGGTGAAAGCAATACATGCCAACGGTTTGGAGTCATCACCCACCATATACCAATGGATTGTTGATCTCAGTAAACCAACTGTTCAGTTCAACTTGGCTCCCCCTGCGATATTGGGGCGCACTTCTTTCGACTCCCAGTTTAGCGTGTTTGATTCCGCTACGGAAGTTATGGAAGTTCATTGTCAGGTCGACAGTATCGAAATAAACAATTGCAGTCAGACGATTCCTTTAATCAATCTCGCTGAAGGCCCACACTTACTTTCAGTCTGGGCAGTTGACAAAGCCGGCAACACCTCAGACGTGATGACTTCCAATTTTGTGGTAGACACAAGATCACCGTGGATTGAACTGACCCAACATCCATCGCCATTTGAGAGTAGCGGAAATGCTACCTTTGCCTTTAAAGGTCAGAACTCGACGATTCCATTTTCGTCGTTTGATTGTCAGCTCGATGACGGCAAAATACACACCTGCTCAAGTCCCTTGAGCCTGACAAATCTGGCCGAGGGCAGACATTCATTTAAGATTCGAGGCCAGCACCAAAATAGCGAGATCTATCCGATGATCGAAATTAGCTGGACCATCGACAACACACCACCAAGCCTAACTATCCTATCTCCTGCTTCAAACGCAACAGTCTCAATTGACCAACTCAATTTTGTTTTCCAGGGAAATGACGAATCGGGAAGCGGGATCAAAGAGTATCAATGTTTGGTATCTCCGAACATTGAATTTGAGTCCTGTCAGTCTCCTAAAACTTATCTGCACAACAAGCTGACAGCAGGTCAGTCGCTATTTAAGGTTCGGGCCATAGATTATGCCGGTTTAAGTTCTGAGGCTTCTATTCAATTCACACTTATTGAATGGAACGCACCGTTTATCACTGTCAATTTGCAGGGTGGAGCTGCTCTCGCTGGAAATATTATACCTCTCGATGCAAATAAAAATTTATTGCGGAGCTATTCAAAACTTGGAATGGGTCTTCCTGGAAACTTCGCAACAATACAGTCTATGGGCGCTGCATGGTATATTGATAGTGGTTTGTTGAAGGGCATTAAAAGCATCATAACAGAGAATGAAAGTCTCAAGATTCGTGTTTTTGCCATTGCTAACCAAAGTAAAAGTGACACCACTAGCAATAAGCTTGATGTTTCAGGACTTATTGCGATGAGTGGACTTAAAGGCACCTACTTTCATAATGTTGGTACCAGCAATACAACGACAGGCATTGGGCATGACTTTGCCATCACAGCCCCCGCATTGCCTTTCATTTTGTCAAATTCCAGCGAATATATCGCCAAGCTCCCTGCGTCAACCAACCCTAATCCCCTTGCTGATTCTTCAATTGCATCAACTTGGGCATTAACAAACAATACCTCACCGTCCTCCATAAATATGACCTTCGCAGCTGCGACTCTAAATGCCCTAAACCACAATAGCGGTACCGTCGGGCTCACTCTGGGTGGGTACGATTATCATAATGGGACACGAGCCACAGGCGACGCCAAAGATTTCCAGGCAGGAGAACTTCTCGGACGGATCATAAAGACCGCCTTAATCAAAAATCAAAAAACCTTTATTTATTTAACAACAGACGGAGGGATTGTATCGGCGGACTCGGACCAGCCAGGATCACCATGGATTGCCGATCGA
>JBILOD010000003.1:0-27445 GCA_044374645.1 Pseudobdellovibrionaceae bacterium
GTCGGGCACTCATTGGGAGGAGCATTGGCACTTCGAGCTGCCATTAAGGATAATCGTGATGTGGCAGGAATTGTGCTTTTAGCTCCAGTGCTGGAAGTAGCCCCCATTACCAAACTTCAATCTTGGCTCACCAGTAAGACCTGGTTTGGACTAGGACCCATTGTTTTTAGAATGCTGGGTATTACGCGATTGGATGAGACACAGCGCTATATTTCAAGTTCAGCTGGAGTGGAAACTGCGCGCATCATCTCTGACATTCGAAAAATGGGGGGCAGCAAACAATATGCTTATGATCAGCTCGCCAAAATACCCATTCTTTCGATCAATACGACTAGAGAACGCACGGTAGACCGAGCACTCAATAGAAAGGTGATGGAAAATCATGTTGCCCAGGATGCGAGCGGCAAAAATCGAAGCTTGACGGTCGATGGCCCACTTCATCGTCACATTACACTGGCAGACCCCAAGCTGAATCCAGACGCTCCGTTGATTTACTCTGAGATCAATGACTTCATTGATTCCTTGCGCGTTCCTTAAAAAGGGTTGAGGTGGAGTTGTTTGACGGCTTCACTGAACCTGTTCTTTGATTGGTAGAAAAGTATGTTTCAATGGCTTCAGTCGATCCACATTTTTACCTTAGTAATGGCCCTGCATAGTATTGTTTGGGCCAGTGATCTGATCACACACGCCTCCATCAATGCCCCCATCAGCGCCCCCATGAATGCCTCGCTTGCTCGATGTCAGGAAACCGTGAAGTTGGATTCGGTTTCCTATTATTTTAGTTTAGCCCAACAGTTTTTTCATTTTTCTCAAGGGCCCGCTCGGGTCAACCATATCGCTCAATCGGAATCCCCTCTGATTCGACCCTTCAAATACGTGGAGTGGTTGTATTGGCCCATCAGTGCGGCGCTACCATTGCCTTTGCCAGAAAGACTGGGGCCTACCGCACCAGTGTTTTTGAAACAGTGGGAAAATCCCAATCACCAACCCTCTCCGGACGAAGTCACCGTTCTCGAAAAGTACAATGCGCTGGATTTGTTTCAAGAAAAAGGGGCTTACCTGCGCACTTATCCGAAAACGGCTCTGGTTCGTAGACTTCTCAACAAAGGATACCGTTGTGGTTTAAAGCTGGCAGTCGTTGCCGGATTGGTGATGATGAGCGAGTTGAGCCAAAATTTTATGGATTGGGAAGGCTATGTCAAACAACCAGTAACACCTGACAATGAGGTGCAACTCATTATTGAAGTGGTTCCCTTTCCCCACCTAGCGATTCGTATCGATCACAAAATCTATTCCTATGGTCAGTCTCATATGTCAGTACTCCCTATGAGTGAGTACTTGTTGTCGCATCATCATCAGGGAACTGTGATTGAAGTAAAGAAAGAGCAGGTCGATGGAAGGACCGTGTGGCAAACCTCAAAAGATATTTCAAGCACGGTTGTGTCTCCGATTAAAACCCGTGTATCAGATGATGGCTAATTTGCCGCGATCAGTTCAAGTGGTAACACTTAAACTGACTCCCGAAGAAAAAGCCAATTTGCGCAGAGATCTCGAACTTTCAATGGGAATGCGGTACACCAACGAAACTATGGTCAATGATTGCGGTACGATGATCGTAAGAGCTCTGCGCAGGCACACATCGATTAATGTTCCACG
Source organism: Pseudobdellovibrionaceae bacterium (assembly GCA_044374645.1). Classification (GTDB taxonomy): domain Bacteria; phylum Bdellovibrionota; class Bdellovibrionia; order Bdellovibrionales; family Bdellovibrionaceae; genus CAUJGP01. The sequence goes on from JBILOD010000003.1 coordinate 1,657, forward strand.
CTATCTCGATGCTTTTCCTAACACCATCGCCATGCACTTTGCTTTGAGAAAAGCACTGGGTGACTCTCAAGTGGGTGATTTCGCGCAGGTTGCCATAGATCAGGCGGATCGTCCCATGCAGCATTTAGTTCGGAACCTTTATATTAATATTATGGAGGCCAAAGTATTCCTCTATCTGTTGCCTCAGAATGCGTACTTCAGAGAATGGTTGGAGATTTACCATCGAGACAATCCTGAGTTGCAGTACTATGACCCTGAAACACTGGCTGAGATTCAGCAATGGGCAAAAGATGTGAGAGTCTTAGTGAACGAGGACCCTCAAATAAAAGTTTATCGAATCAAGTTGGCGAGACTCAGAAATAGCAACGATGTTGTGGCCAAAAAAAACTTTCTCTCTTTAGTGGAAGGGTATTTGAACGATCAACGTCGTCAAATACTCGAGAGTTCTAACCCCTCCACCTTCGATATGAAGGATTCCATCCTGTCGGAGTATCGTCTGGACACCTATGAAGAAATTCAGCACGAGTTTGAACTTGCGCTGAAGTCAGAATAATAGCCGTCTTCTACGACTCGTGTGTCTGAGTTCATGTTTCTTTGGCGTTATAGGTGATGCTGACTAAGTCGAACTAAACTAAAGTGCGCGAAGTTGTGCTTCGATATCTGGCACTAGATCTAGATGATTCTTGGCTTTAATGATGAGGTCAACGGCATCTGCTTGTCTTAAGCTGCCTTCGGCCATTTTATCACATATCAGCGCTTCCAGATCATCGGTGATTCTGTAAATGCTTTCGTGCTGTGGCCATAGATTGGTGGTTTGGTTGCTTCCACCAGCACAAAGAGGAATATAGTGATCAATTTTAAAAGCCCCACGACTCATAAACTGAGTTCTGTAGCCAATTTGATCGTAAATTTCAAATACTTCTGCCTTTGTCTCTGAGGAGACATCACGTTCACAATAATTAATTTGCTCAGGATATCGTTGATAGGAAGGCTGATCACAGAGAGAGCCAGGAGTTAAATTTGCATCTGGAGCTATTGGAAAATCATTCGCAATTGCAAACGTTGAGATTAAAGATACCACAACTAATAGGGTTGCATGCTTAAGCATATTTTATTCTCCAAATAGACTGCCTTTTACGGTGGCAGGTAGAAACGTCATACCATATTCATGACTTATATTTGTAATTGCGCCTACTCTTAAGCAGGAGATTTAAGAAAAGCAATAAAATTTACGGCGAATATTCTATAGGTTGATCAATTTCCCAATCTGCATCGCGTGCCGATGCCCCAAAAAAAGACTTTGTGGAGGAGACCCGGCGAGTTGAATTGTTAAATGATACTAACCAACTATGCCCTTTATACTTAGAAAAAACGTGCCTCAGAGAGGCTTTTTGGTCTATACTCAAGCTTTCAAAGGTAAACAATGTCGCAAACAACGCAGTCTGAAACCAAATTTTCACCCCCTAAAGACGTCAAATCTGCTCTGGCCACTTTTAAAAAACCCAAAAAAGTAGTGGTTACCGCGGGTATGCCTTATGCCAATGGCCCTCTCCACTTGGGTCATTTGGCAGGAGCCCATGTTCCTGCTGATATTTATGCCCGCTGGATGCGAATGCTGATTGGGGCTGAAAATGTGCTCTTCGTGAATGGCAACGATGACCATGGTTCAACGAGCGAAGTGGCAGCAGTAAAAGCTGGCAAACCTATTCGCGAATTTATTGATACGATCCATGATCAGCAAAAGGTTACCTTGCAAAAGTACGCTGTTCAGACTGATGTTTTTACTGGCACCTCTCGGCCTGAGACCTATCCTCTGCACGTCAAATATTCTCAAGATTTTCTTCGCCGACTTTATCGGAATGGGATGTTAGAAAAACGAGTCACTAAACAATGGTTTGATCCAAAAATGAGTCGGTTTTTACAGGATCGATTCGTTAGAGGGGTCTGCCCCAATTGTGATCATCCTGACGCGTACTCTGATGAGTGCGATTCCTGTGGGACACAATTTGATCCAAGCACATTAAAAGATCCTCGAAGCCAAATTAGTGATGCTGTGCCAGTTTTAAAAGATACTGCTCACTGGTGGTTGAATATGTGGAAGGTGGCCGATCCATTAAAAGCATGGATTGAAACTAAACAAAAAACTTGGCGTTCTGCGGTGGTTCAAGAAGTCATTAATACCGTATTGATTGGCTGTCGATTCGAGAATAGCCATGAAGAGAATTATAAAACTATTAAAGAGACCCTGCCTAAACATAAATCCCGTTACGTACCCGGCAAAAAAGTCGAATGTTTGTTCGAAAACAAAATGGATTTAACCACTGCCATTGAGATTTTTGAAGCTCACGGAATTCCAGCCGTTGTGACGGATAAGTGGGGTTACCGACCTGTCACACGAGACGTTTCTTGGGGCATTCCAGTTCCTGAAGAGTTGGATCCAGAAATGAAGGGCAAAACACTTTATGTCTGGCCAGATTCGTTGATTGCTCCAATTGTTTTTACTCAGGTTGCACTCGCTGAGAGTGGGCGCAATAGTGAGCATTATAAAGATTTCTGGTGTGATCCAGAAGCCACGGTCGTTCAGTTTCTTGGTCAAGATAATGTGTTCTTCTATGTGATCATGCAAGGGGCGATGTGGTTGGGGCAAAAAGAAAATCCCCAGCAGTTACCGACAAAAGGTGAACTCTCTATGACTGAGATACTCAGCGTGTATCATCTCATGGTGAACGGTGAGAAGATGAGTAAATCTAAAGGAAACTTCTATAGTGGTGACCAATTGTTGGAAATGGGTTTTTCTCCCGATCAGATTCGTTATTACTTAGCCACTTTGAGCTTACCAGTGAAGGCATCTAATTTTGATTTCGCTCATTTTGCTGAACGTAATAAATTTTTGGCCGGACCGATGAACGCCGCTTTTGAAAAACCAATCTCGGCCTGTATTTCAAAATTCAATGGCCAGGTTCCAGACGGTAAACTCATTGGAAAGGCAGAAGCCGAAACTCTCAAATTAGTGCAGATGTACCTGCGCTCGATGCAAAAAGGCGATTACCCGGTACTATTGGGGCAAATCGAAAATTATGCCCGTCAGATTAACTCATTATTCACGCAGTTTAAGCCTCATGATGACAGGGCACCTGAGTCAGAGCGAAAAGATGCCCTATATACTTGTTTCTATGTTTTGAAAAATCTTATGATTATGCTCGCCCCGTTTGCTCCGACAACGATGAATGAGTTGCGAATGAGCCTCAATCTGCCTGAAAGCATTTTTCGAGCTGAAGAATTGGGAACGGGACTCCCTGCGGGTCACGCGATTAGTCCAAAACGCACTTATTTTCCGGCTGTCGAAGTCGAAGAAGTTCTGTAGAGTAAATAGCAGATAGAATATGTATAAATAATTGCGGCATAACGAGTTCTGACTTTTTGTCAGAACTCGAGGTTTCAAAAAATTTCTTTTAAGAGAGAAAACAGATTAAATTGGCCCGCCCCCGATAACAGGATGTCTGGCAAAAAACGGTTTATGCTCCTAAGTCTTTCAGCATAACCGTTTTTCGGAGGCTTTCTAGTTTAGTTCTGCAAGAACCTTCTTGTTTTCCAGAATCCAACGGTGGACTGTTTTATTCTGTCGGCTGATTTCGAGCGCGTCGGGTGACAGAGTTAATGCGTCTTCCATTGTTTTCTTGAAGGACTTCTTGAGCTCTTCCTTTTCCAGGACGCCCCATAAAATGTCTTCGCCACGTTCTGATCCTAACAATCCAGCGGCGATAATGCGCACGTCTAGTGGGTATTTGAAAGAAGGCAGTTTTACAGCCACTTTTTCGTACTGTTTTGTGGATGTGCTTGCAGCGCTTTCGGAGGTGTTGGCGGCAGCACCAGTATGAGCATTAGCACTAGAACTACCACTATTATTCGCATTAGAAATTGGAGTTACGACTTTTTCTTTTTCCACTTCAGTCTCAGTCGGAGTGCTCGTCGTTCCAAATGCATAAGTAGAAATTTTCTTTTGGATGGCCAATGCCAAATCAGCGGCGAGAACATTGTCGCTAAAGCGGGATACCTTTTTGTCATCCTCTGGACTAAATTTGGTCGATTTAAGATTGTTCAATTCGGCTTTTACTAAACTCAGTTCAAGCTTTTTAAAGTACGCTGTTAAATCCCGGGATATTTGTTGTAATTCCTCATTGGTAAAGGCAAATGTCCTGTCACCAAGTGCAGTTCCTTTTTGGTAGCTTGGTTTAGCCAAGAGTGTTTGCAGGTTTTCGGTCGCGATGCTGGCGTAGTTTTCTGGAACTAAATCCAGCAATTGGATAAGGCCGCCCATTTGATTGATTTGAGCTGCGAGGTAGTGAGTGTAGGCCTCTTTCACCTGGGCTTCAGTGCGCTCGTCCACTTGTTTAAAAGCACGCTCAATTTGAATTAGTGAACGATCTTCGGTGAGAAGTTTTAAGATGGTCGCCTGTGGTCCCAATAGAGTTGCAGCGACTTTGCTGGTTTGTTCTAACGGCACCTGTTCTGTGCTCCAAGGGGTCGCTAACTGAGGGTCCGTCTTGTTACGGATGTACTTTTCAAGGAGAGTTTGCGGCAGGTTTTCAAGAGAGTTCTTGATGTCCCATCGTGCGTACTCCAGAGGAGACGCTCCGAAGTCAAAGCGCAAGCAATCCACGTAACCATTGGGCAGAGCATGGGAATCCGTACAAAATAGTGGTTCTTTATCTTGTTTTACAATTTGATCGAAATAGAGTTTCTGCACTGCCTTGTGGTCATAGTTGAGTGCCGTAGTCGCATTGCCGATAAGGTGACCGATCATTGTCGATTCTTCGAGGCGATGATAGTCCATCACAGAGCTTGAATAAGTGACCGCCGTATTTACAGTTCCAGAAGAGAGATAGTCTTGAAAGAGTTTCGGGCGCTCTTCGGCAGTGTAAGTGGCGGCCAATGTGCCAGCGAAATTGTGACGTAGACCAAGTGTGTGGCCAATTTCATGCGCCACCACCTCCCGAACATAGTCTTGTGAGATCTTCAAAATGGCTTCATCAGGTAGGCCTGATTCAATGACTTTGTTGATGGATTCAACGAGTGATTTTGACCCGTCAAAGTCACACCAGCCGCGATTTTGAAACCCACTCATTTCGGGAACAAGAGTTAATGGAGACGATGGCGATTTGGATTGCTCCAGTTTACGTTGTATCTCGCGAGCTTTGTTTTTGCCGCTAAAGGCAAAGGCGCTTGTTAAATACACTTGAGCATGCAGAATTTCCCCAGTGCGAGGGTCCATTTGTCCATCAGCATATGCAGATCCGGCATAATCCCATTTAACCCACTGAACTACGTTGTGGTTCATATCAGGGGCTCTGATTCCTTCAGGAGCTTTTATCGCTTTTACGATTTCTTTACCGAAGGCTTTGTTCCAATAGAGGATACCATCTTCGACTGCTTTTTGGTACTCAGGTGGAGTGTTTGAGGAGATTGCAAACACAATTGGCTTTTCTGGATTAAACCGAGTGGCAAAATTGAGAGTGGCGCCGCTGGCATCGAGTTGCGGATTGATTTCAAAGAAACCCATTTCGTCAAATCGGCGGGGCGAGTGAACGGGTTGGTAATTTTCAGAAGGGCGATAAGGGCTTAGGTAGTATTTCGCCTCCATTGGGACTTGCACTGATCCACCAACGGGAGATGCGACCTTAGGGCGCATTAAACTCAATTGGCGAATCACCAATTGGTTTAGTTCATTGATTTGTGCATCCTCAATGTAGCTGTGACTAACCCTGTAGGAGGCGAACTGAGCTTCACTTGAATAATCTGGGCCACTAAAGTCTTTGGCATACCAATCACTGAGTGTAAGCAATTTGGTCATTCCAGCATTAAAATCAAAAGTGATAAAACCATCCTCTTCTTTGAGGATAGGAAAAGTGGCGAGAATCAGTTTTTGAGGAAAATCCGCATTCACCGTATGCCCTTGAGTGGCTTCAAGCATCACCAAGGTTTTTCCTTTTTTCTGAAAAGCGATAACACGACTTTTAATGGAGCGACCCATGGCCACTTTGGCCTGAGGGATTAGGGCTCCTTGTAATAAAAATTCTTTATCAAGGGCAGAGGTAGCTATGGAGATTTCGGCGGAGTTGGCCTTGAATTCACCTTGTGGAGTAGCGTTTTGCGGATTTGCTCCAGGAGTCGATTTTGCCGATTGCAAATTTTCTGCGCCACCGTTAACAGCTTTAGAAGACGGCACAGGGGTCGCCGTCGCTTGGGCCTTCGCGTCCGGTGACGTCGGTGGATTTAGAGACTTGTCCTTTTCAACTTTGAAACTGTCCTCAGTTTTTTCTTTGGCCTCTACGTTTTTTTGAGATTCGGCTTTTTGCATGGCTTTAGCATGTCGAGCTGCTTTTCGATTGTATTGGCGATTACAGCTCACTGATAAAGTAAGGTTGGTGATTACCACCATGGCAATAAGAATTAGGTTTAAACGCGGCATAGGCCCTCCGAATCAACAGCTCTACCAACAGCGTTTAAAAGGCACTAGGGTTTGTGGTTGCGATTGAAAAAACAAGTTTTGTGGAGCCAAAAATTGTCGCAAAAATTGTCGAAAAAAAATGGCCCAGGGTGCCTGGGCCGTAACTAAACTCTATTGATAAGTTTCAGCGAGGGGCTAACTACCAACGTCGTGCAGCACCATTCTGCATGTACGGGGTTTGACCGTTCGCGCCCCATCCGGGAGCGAAGGCATTGGTTTGGTAAGGGTAGGCACCGGCAAGGCCTGGGCGATAGGTGTTGGAGTAGCCTGCGCCTGGGTAATTACCACCGTTAATGACCGGCGACCTGAAAGCGGCGCCAGGACCCCCCTGGTATCCGGGCGAAGCCACGCCATATGGGTACCCATTGTAAACAGTTGCTGGTTGGTTGGGTGCCATAAAATTCGGGGTTCCAAAAACTGTGGGGGCATTGCCTGGAGCCCCAAATCTTGGAGGGACCCCTGTGTTGTAATTGCCGGGTTGTTGATAGCCACGATTGGGTCCAAATCCAGGTTGCTGATAGCTGGGGGCGAATCGATCTTGTCCAGATCCAGCGAAGCGAGATCCGGGGCCGTTACTTTGGGGTAAACCTCGAGAGTTGTTTCCGCGATTTGGGAAATTGTTTTGATTGGGACCATAATTTTTTGGACCGTAGTTATTAAAGCTGGTGCGGCCCATTTGGTCACGTGCTCCACGTTGAGCGTTGTACGCAGCCATATTTTGGTGAGTTATATTTGGCGTGCCGAGGTTCTTGAGTGCATTGTAAGGATCATCACTCCACACCGCTTGACTGATGGCAGACATCGGCGCTGCGAAGTTTTGATAGAGATCCAAGTAGGCACGTTGTGCTGGAAACCGATCAGAATCAATGATGCTGCTGTAAGCGTCGGCTGTATCAGCGTAGGTATTATTTAACATTTGTTGGAGATTCGATCGACGAATCATAAGCTCTTGTTGCAAGAGCAAGTAACGAGGGTCATCTTTATCAAAAGTCTTCAGAACCGTCGACAGTTGCGCCACATTGTTTGCTTCAATATAAGCAGGAATTGTTTGCATCTTTGTGAGTTTAGAAACAAGGCCTTCAGAATTTATTTCATCCAATTTAGCCATTAAGTCTGTAATTTCGTTTTGTGCTTCTTGCTGGCGGCCAGGACTTTTTCCATCTCGAAGTTGTTTCTCCAAATTAACGGCGATGTGTTTTTGGAACAAGCGCTCGAGTTCCTCGGCATCGTAAGAATCGTTACCCGTGATGTTGGCGAGCTCGGCCAACTTGTCCATCGCGCAAAACGTGAATTTATCTTTACTGTGGATTTCTTTACACTCCGCCAAGATGGGATCGCCCTTCTTTGAGTCCGCTTTTTCTTTCTTTTCTTTTTCAGGTGTCTTTTCTGGTTTGCGTTCTGCCACTAACTTTTTTGGTTGTTCCTTTTCACCCTGCTCAATAAGTTTTTGGACGGTTTCATCGATAAGTTTGATTGTGCTTTCTTGTTTTCCAAAAGGGTGTCCTACGACAATAGTTCCGCAATAATCGCATGGGCTTACACCCTCGGTTTGTGTCTTGTCTGGTGCAATTTCAACCACTGTTTTCTTTGGGTTATTTTTGTCGGGCCTATAGGTTACCGTGTGATGTTTCTCGTCAACAGTGAGGTCTCGCTCTACGCTGTCATCAGTATTAACGACGATTTTCTTTTTTGCGGCCTTCGGTTCACCCTTGTCACCCTTGGTCTCCTTGGCTTTTGGAGCCTGTTGTGAAAGGTTGGCAACCCCAGATTCGTATTGACCATTCTCTGTCCATGGCAGCGAGCCAGCGAATATAAGCAGGAACAAGCCTCCAATTAAGAGTCTATCGTTTTTTGTTTGCCATCGTTTCATAAATCCTCCGAAAAAACCAAAAACTTAGGTCTTCATTTCATTGATTATCGAAAACCGTGCCAACGTGGCCAAAAGGCTAAGTGCCGAGAACTTCGGCATTTTTGAGGTGTGTTTAGAAGTTCGCCAGTTGTCGAAGTTCACTCAACATTGCAGTGAGTGTTTTAATTTGTGGACTATTCCTGTCTCAAATCGATAACGCAGCAGCTCTGCCGCACGGATATTTTGTCAAGAATTGGTTGAGAGAAAAAAATGACTTCTCAACAAACAAGGTCGGGACTATCTCCAACGTAAAAGTATCAAGCATTCAAAAAGGGGGATCTATGAAATCTATGGCTATGGTTTCTGCGTTGATGTTATCAGTATCATTGGCACAGGCCCAAACAACGGCTCCATCAGTGACCACAACGGCACCTGCAGCGGGCTTACCATTAACTGCAACTCTTAAGAGTGAAATGTCGAGCAACATTGAATCTGCCAAAGATCAGGGTGGTGCACTCACTGAAACTCAATTGCGCTTGGCCTATAAGTTTAATGATACGGCTCAATTGGGTCTATTGTTTGGTGGTAAATACAACCTCGCTAATGAAAAACAAACTCAAGCGGATCAAAATATGATCGCTTCGGATACTGCAATTGCAGGAATTTTGGTAGCTCCTGCTATTTTAGGCGCGGACAAAACGACCATTGATGGGCGCTTGTATCTGCCAACCTCTGCGGCTTCTGAAAAAGCCAAACAGCAGTATCAACTGCGTGCGGATATTACTTTGCCCTATTCCATGGAGTCACAACGAGTTGCCTCTGTGAGCGTTAGCCCACGCTTTAGCGATTTTGAAATCACAGCGTCTAAGGCAGAATTAGTATCCCAAGCGAAGTTTGCTCAGGGTAAAACCTTTGTTCCCTATGTGGCTTTAAATCACAAACTTAAATTGGCTGATGCCACCGCAGGTATGACTCGAACGGAAGAGTATATGGGTCCTGAAGTGGGTATTGATGTGGTTCCCCATAAATTGGTGAAACTATCATTGTTGGTTTCTCAAGAGCGAAATATCTTAAATCCCACGGCTAAAAAAGCCCGCGCGACTTACACCGCTTTCGACACTAACGAAACCAAATATTTGTTTGGTGCTCAAATCAAATTGTAATCTGAAAAGAAAGCGTGGTCGCCACCCGGGAGTGGCGACCACTGAATTGTGCGTCTATCTGACGCAAAAATAATGAAAATGAATACCATTCAATAAAGAAATGGGTTGCTCGCGGTAGCGATCAAAATGGGCCACATACGCGTAGCCTGGCTTATTGAGGCAATAGGTATTATGTGGGTCAATATAGATTCCGCCATTATACCTTCCCCATCGATGGATTTCTTCAAGCTCTTTTAGCGTCGGCAATCGACCACCCATATGTTTACAGTCGTCAGCAGCATCTTCACAGCGGGCCTGGGCATTTAAATCTCCAGACGGCGTTCCCAACACAGTTAACTTTGATTGGTCTCCGCGACGAATCTCTCCAGGGAACTGAGTTTTTTGAAAGTAATCGAAAACTTTAAAAGCGAGTTTTTGTGCGGCGATTTGAGGAGACGCACCGTTTGCATCGAAGGTCAAACTTGGGTTGCCCCGGAGGTCGATGAGCTCGAGTGCTACATAAAGGGCTCCTTGGCCTTTAAGGTCAGGAGAAAAAGTACCAAGAGCCAGAAAATCCATCTGTGGTATGGACTCATCGGCAATATTTTTGAGTTTCTTTGCTCTGCGTGCCGCTTCAACAATCTCACTCACACTATTGCCATTGAGAAATGCAACCTTAGGAGCCTTAATGGCATACTGATCCATGAAGGCCTGAAGGGCCGCCTTGAATTGAAACTCCAAAGTAATGTCGAGGCCTTGTTTCGCTTGAGCTCGGTGAAAGTCGTAGAGTTCATCGAACTTCAAGATCATCATGAGGGCTTCGTATCCTGTGGCACCGTAGTACATAAGGTCTATAGTTTCACCGACCATTTCTTGTCGGGCTTCTTCCCGGGTTTTTGAAAAGGTATTTTTGAAGTTGTAGAGGTCCGCTCCGGAAATGAAGGGGATATTCCGCCAAATATATTTTGGTGAGGATGTTGCGGGAACCTGGACCTGCTGCCCAAACGAAGTGATGCTCATAAATGCTGAAACGAGCAGGACAATCAATCCACTTCTTTTCATGGGGAGCCTCCTCACGGATCATATATTGCAATTGTTTGAAGCTCGTACATCCGAAACAACGACATAGCAAGTATCGACAATTAAGTGGCCTTGTGATTGAAAGGTCTTCATCAGTAGGGCCCATTAATGGCTACCCCAAGAAGTTACAGGATCAATTTGTACGATTGAATCTACTGCCGAGGTGACGTAGAAAGTCTGTATCTAGTGGCTTATAGCGGGCTGCCAGGTGCTGGCAAAAGGATAAAACATGAAATTTGTTTTGCTAATGTTATTTTTTGTGAACCCAGTGTTTGGATTCGAAAAGGCTGATTTAGTAGTGGTCTTTAAATCTCAGCACCAACTCTTGGTCACTAGGGGCCATAAAATTCTTCACAGGTATCATGTGGTTTTTGGTGGCAATCCAGAGGGGCACAAACTCAAAAAGGGTGACGGGCGGACTCCTGAGGGCGCCTACGATTTAGATTATAAAAATAAGAATAGTTCTTTTTATAAGGCGCTTCATATCTCCTATCCTAATCAGCGGGATCAAAGAGTTGCACGGACAGCGGGGGTGTCTCCGGGAGGAGACGTCATGATTCACGGGCAACCCAATGGTTTTGGTTGGCTGGCGCCTCTTCTACAGCGCTTCAATTGGACGCAAGGGTGCATTGCGCTGACCAACGAAGATATGGAAGAGCTTTGGCAATATGTGGAAGTGGGAACTCCCATTGAGATTTATCCATGATTGCCGAATGAACATTGGGGTGGTTTATTTGGGTAATGCTTCGTTTGTTTTAATGAACGGTGTTTAAACTCTTATAGACTGCCCAAAAATATCTAATTTGATCTTGCAAAGAAAATCAGTTTATTTGTAAAGATGAAAAATCAATCTGAAAGTCAAAAGTGGCAATCCAATTTCTGGAAGTTGAATGGGTATTCGTTCTTTCAGATGTTTCTAGTTTCAATACCGGTGATTGTCCCGTATTGGCAGGGATTGGGCCTTAGCATAAAAGATATCTTTCTTCTACAGGGTGCTTTTGGTGCGTCCCTCATCATTTTTGATGTTCCCGCTGGATATCTCGCCGATTTATTTGGCCGAAAGAAGGCGTTGGTCATTGGAAGCTTGATCAGTGCCTTTGGCTTTCAATTGCTCTGGGCCGGCAAAACATTTACTGATTTTTTGATCTACGAATTCATATTGGGTGTAGGTTTGAGCTTGCAAGCGGGATGCGATGTGGCTCTTTTATACAATGGCCTCGACGCACTCGGGCTTTCAAAAAACAAAGTTAAGTTTTTGGGCCGTCGAGTGCTCGCTATGCAAATGGGCGAAGGCATTGCTTCACTGTTAGGCTGGTGGCTGGCATCAATAAATATTAAGTTACCCATGATCATGAACGGTATCACGCCATTTGGAACTGTGTTTTTCGCGAGTTTGCTCTTTGAAGGAGAGCAAAAACGTTTAAGCAAATCTTCCCACCTCGAGAATTGGCGATTCATTCGAAAAGCTTTATTTGGACACTCGCGCCTGCTCACATTACTGATTGTGGCCTACGTATTTTACAGCTTTGCTACCTACTGTGCGGTTTGGGCACTGCAACCCTACTGGCAATCGCAAGGTATGAGTTTAAAAATGTTTGGTGTGTTATGGGCGATGAATAGCTTTTTAGTCGGTTTTGTGGGTCACTTTGCGCACAAAATTGAGGAGCGTGTCGGGTCTGCGGTTTCAGTCGTCCTCATCGCCTTAGCACCCATCTTTGGGTACCTTGGGATGGGCACGCTGGGAGGTTGGTTGGGAATCGCTTTTATGGGCTTTTTTCCAATTTGTCGGGGATTGAATATGGTCCTCTTTCAGGATGCAGTTAACTCGCGGGTGCCTGCAGAAATTCGAGCGACAACGAACTCTATTGGTAGCTTAGGAATGAGAATGCTTTTCTTAGTGTTCGGTCCTTTGCTTGGTTTTTGGATTGACGAAAAGGGCCCCCAACAGGCGTTGCAATGGATGGGCTACGTTTATGTCATCGGATTTGCCCTAGTGGCGCTGCCACTTTTGGGTCAACGTCGCCACTTTGTTAAGGGCTAATGCCCTCCAGTCGGCAATGGGGCTTTGGCCTTTTCCAGTAACTGAGTCCTCAACGCGTCTAAAATTAGTGGAATAATCTTTGCAGTTAGGGGCAATGCCATTTGCTAAATAAGGGATATTTAGATTGAGTCAGGGTATTGGGCTTATTTTTGTTCCTTCTTTTCAATAAATGGCATTTGTTTTCTTCACGACTTGGTTCGGATTGGAATCAGGGATGGTCGGAAAATAGATATTTTGAGCGTTTTTAAAACTATATTAACAAAAAAAGACTTGTTTGAGTGCAAACGGGTCCAACCTAACTGAAGGAGTTCAAATGAAAAAAGTGAGTCTTATTCTATCGAGTCTGTTGGTTGCTGGGCAGCCATTGGTGGTGAAAGCTGAAGAGAGCAGTTCATGTCAGCCTAATGGGATTGTATCTTATGCGCTTTGTGTGGCCGTAGAAATTGCAAGTCTTCCGACTTTAATGCTTGGTGGAACGACCGTTGGAATAGTTTTGTCCAGTGAAACCACTAAAGACCAGCAAAAGTCAAACTTACAAAGCGCCCAGAAAGAAGCCAATGTGTATTTGGCTCAAAAAGAGGATGGTGAAGTGGTCGATATTAAGAATTTTTCTCGTCTGAATGCGATGGTGACTGCAATGCAAAACAAAGCAGCTACTGATGCTCAAGGCATTACTCAGGACGAGGCTGTTCATGCGATTGCAATGTTGGAAGTTCAGTAATAATCGATCATTTTAGGTCCTGATCGAGAGTGAGGAGGCCCAATGTTAACGTTTAAGTGGAGTCAGCTCTTGCTGAGCCTATCGGTGATATTGGTCCTTCCTCAAGTTACATTTGGAGGGGAGGGAATCTCTCTTCCTCCGCGTCTGAAGAATTTTTTAATCGAAAGAAATCTCTATAACGAGCAAGATCTTAATCTCGTTCCTCAAATCACTTTGACTCGCTGGTTGCAGAGCTACGATCAAGCCAAGTTACGTGATCAACGGTATTTGGCAATGTACAAAGACTGCTTTGGGGCATCGGTCTCAGGTGGAACGGAACCGGGTCCTGAGTGTAGGGCGTTAAGTAGTCTTACGACAACAGTATCAGCACTTCCTGAGTTTAGAATCCAAGCAAAGAACTGGGTGTCTGATTCGACTCCAGTGAACTATCAAAACTATTTTGTGGAGAATGCAAGGGATTTTATATTAGATCCCCAGTTTCGGTGTCGACGACCAAGTCTCTATCATTTTTTTCATTGGTATTTTGATAAATTTGAAGGTGCATCCCACAATTGTGAGCGACCCAAAAAAGTTTTGGTGAGTGCTGTCGTTGATAGCAAACTAGTCATAGGTTACGAAGAGTTGCCAATCGACCGCTTATATCAAATTCATTACCTCTTCGCTAGCGCAGGTACGGCGAGTTTTTCGAAGTATGGACACGCCATGCTTCGGCTGGTGTTTTGCTCGCCTCATCGAAAAGAAATGGGCCCACAGTGTCTCGAAGATTTACCCTTTCATCGGGTTGTTAGTTTTCGGGCCTCAGTGATTGATCCTGAGATCGATCCGGTCGCAGGTATGGATGGTCGCTATCCATCCATACTGTTTGTGATGCCGATGATCAGCGTATTAAAAGAGTATAATGGCGCGGGAGAGTTTCGTGATTTGGTGAGTGTGCCATTGAAGCTCAATAAGACTCTCATGGGTAACCTTGTGGAGACCATTTTTGAAAACCATCTATCCTATCAAGGAAAATATTTTTTCCTAAGTAATAACTGTGCGACTGAAACGTTACGGATTCTTCAGCAAACACTTTTTATGTACCGTCGGATTTTAGGTCTCGATGTTGTTCGCCCTGACTCACTCTATGATCAATTAATAAAAGTTGGACTTGGTCAGGGAGTAGATTTGGAGGACTTTGAAGACGAGGCGGACGTAAGGAAGACTCATATTCAAACTGGTTTATTTTATGCTTCAGAAAAACCCATGCTCGAAAAACAATGGGAAGGGATCTCCAACCTAAACCTGTTTTCATCGGATTGGAGTATCGAGGACTACTGGCAAGCCGACTTTGAATTCAAGAAGAGCCGTTTTACAAGTGATGACTTCAAAAAATTACCTCCCGCTAAACAGCGGTCCGTCCTTCATCGAGCTATTAGTTTAGAAGCCGCGAACATTGAATCGCTCGAACTTTCTATCATGAAGACGGCACAGAAGAAGCTCGCCGGGTCTGCCGATTATTTGGCTCGCCAAGAGGAGAGTCGCACGTTGCGGCTGGCGCTGACGTCTCCCCAGAACTTTGATAAAGTAGAATCAAAAGAACTCACGAGACTCGCCGCTCAAGAGTTTGCGATGATAGAGCGTATGATTGGTGATAGTCCCGAACAAATAAAAAAAGATCAGGCCACAGAGTTACAATCTTGGCTCCAAAATTTGTTGAAGAGGCCATAAACAATAATGCTATAAAACTGGCTCCAATCGAGCATACTTTGCCACAAACTTTTTAATCGTGCGATCTCCAAATAATACGCTGACTTTGAGATCGTCGCCTTGTCCTTCCACTTCAAAAACCTGGCCCACTCCAAAGGTTGGGTGGCGCACCTTTTTGCCTTTACTATAAGGGGATGAAGGTGTTTTGGATGGGGCCTTTGGAATTTCATCTGGGAAGTGCTGCACATCCCATTCATCAGAATGATAACTGGATCCCGAAAAACTCTTCGCTGTCGCTGCCGAACTCAGGAAGCTTGGTTTCGCTGAAAACGGTTTTTTCCATTGCACATATTGCTTTGGAATTTCATCAAGGAAGCGACTTGGTTGATGGAATTGCTCTTGTCCCCAAACGCGTCGCGATTGAGTATAGGTTAGGAACAAGTTCTCGCGCGCCCTGGTCATACCCACATAAGCGAGCCGGCGTTCTTCTTCGACGGAACTTGGATCGAGGTCATCCATCGAACGAAAGCTCGGAAATAAACCTTCTTCCATTCCCACTACAAACACCATCGGAAACTCTAAACCCTTTGAAATATGCAAGGTCATTAGCGTAACGGCATTGCGTTCTTCTTTCATATCATCGGCATCACTAACAAGAGCCATTTCTTCTAAGAAACTCACCAGCGTGGCATCTTTACCGCGCTCTTTTTCAAACTGGCTGATGGCATTGCTCAATTCTTCTAAGTTTTCGATGCGCGACTGAGCCTCTGGAGTTTGTTCAATGGTCAGCTTGGCCACATACTCTGTTTGGTCAATGGCATATTTGTAGAAGTCCAGTAAACCAATTTTAGTTGATTCGCTCTGAAGCCTTTCGATGAGTTCTACAAAACGGCGCAATTTTTGGGTCACTCCGGCCGCAAATTCACGATTGTCAATCGCGTGGGAAAGGGACTTCCACAAGGTCCATTGGCGTGAGGTTGCGATTTCTTCGAGACGTTCTAGAGTGGTCTTTCCGATTCCGCGTGTGGGAGTATTGATAATGCGCTTGAGGGCCAGATCATCATTGAGGTTCATCGTTAGACGCATATAACAGAGCATGTCTTTGACTTCCATGCGTTCGTAGAACTTGATGCCACCCACCAGGCGGTAGGGTATGGCGTTCATGCGGAGCTGTTCTTCAATCACCCTGGATTGGGCATTGGTTCGGTAAAAAATTGCACAGTCTGACCAGTTTTTATCGCCCTGACTGACACGCTCTAAGAGGTTTTTCACGACGAAGCGAGCCTCATCATACTCATTTTTTTCCTCTTTGATGATGATGGGGTCGCCTTCGTCATTTTGGGTGAAGAGGGTTTTATCTTTGCGTTCCGTATTATTGCGAATCAGATGGCTTGCTGCCTTCACAATGGTTTGCGTGGAACGATAGTTCTCTTCCAGTTTAATGACGTTGGCCTCAGGAAAATCTTTTTCAAAATTCAAAATGTTCGAAATATCTGCACCACGCCAGCTGTAAATCGACTGATCTTCGTCACCCACCACACAGAGGTTACGGTGTTGGCTCGCCAGCTGCTGCACCAGAAGATATTGGATGTGATTGGTGTCCTGATACTCGTCCACCATGATGTATTTGAATTTCTTTTGGAAGCCAGCCAGAAGATCCGGGTACATGCGGAATAACTCATAGGTTTTTAAAAGCAAATCACCAAAATCCAGCGCGTTGGCCTGTTTGAGTTGGGCCTCGTAGGCGCGATAAACTTGAATTGTTTGGTCATCGAGGTGGAGTTTGCTCGACGTTTCCACTTCATCGGGCGACAGCGCCAACATTTTTGCCGAGTTGATGCGTGATTGGAAGTTTTTTGCCGGGAAAATCTTGTCATCGATGTTCATTTGAGTGAGGACTCGCTTAATCACCTGCAGTTGATCTTGGCTATCGTAAATATTGAAGAAGGGTTGATAGTCGAGCATGGTGATATGGCTGCGTAGGAGGCGGGCGCAAAAGCTATGAAAGGTTGTCACCCACAAGGGTACGGTTACGGTGTAATCGAGTTGGCCCAGAATTTGGTAAATCCGATGCTCCATTTCGGAAGCTGCCTTATTGGTGAACGTCACCGCTAGGATTTCTTCAGGGTAGGCCAGCCCATCAGCAATAATTTTTGCCATACGATGGGTAAGAACGCGGGTTTTTCCTGAGCCAGCCCCGGCGAGAATGAGCACAGGTCCTTGTAAGGTTTCCACAGCCCTCTTTTGTGGTGGATTCAAATTTTTAGTAAGAATATCTGAGGGTTGCATGCTTATAATCCTCCCTAATGAGCAGATAAAAGAATTATGACTGGCCATGTCATTTAAATTGTAATACAGCCGGTGAAAGCCTAGTGTTTTCGCCTGAAAAGTGAAGTTGGTCAATGAGATGGTGACTGTGGCCCTGAGGATCACGCGGTTTTACAAAGTGAGGGAAGATGAGAAAACTCAATTCAGCTTTAATTACCTTGGTCGCGGCTGTGTTCCTATTGGCGACACTTTTGGCAACATCGTCCTGTACGAGCCCACGCAATGAAAACGTAAGTCATCAAGTATGGCTGCCTTGGTTGGGCGAGAATGGTAGCTATCAGGTGCAGAAGATTCCCGTGGAGTCGGTCAGTGGCTGGGCTCCCATCCGAGGTACGGCCGTCGAGATGCGAAAGTTTGTTGCCCGTAAAACCAAGACCACATTTATCGCGCAAGAGATCATGCTGGAGTACACTCATGACTCCGATGGAACATTGATTCCTCTCACTCGATTTTCCACCGAAGTAGCGGCCATTTACGCCAACTTTGAACGATTTCAAAAACTCGATAAAGAACTTTCACTTCCGCAGTCTGATGTGGCTCGCCGAGTGTACGTAAAATTCATCAAAGAAGTTCCCGGTGGTTTTTTTGACGTCAACAATGCTTATTACGATGCCGAGGTGGATGCGTTCTTTATTGTGCCCTATCAGTTGAAAGGATTGCCGCTGTCGGTGAATGGCGCGGTTTTGGCCCATGAGCATTTTCACTCGATCTTTGCGCGTCTGTTGTGGAATCCTTTGATGAAAAGTTCGGAAGCCCTTGGGAAAAAATTTATGAGAAACAGTGAATTTCATCCGCATGAGTTTGCGAGGTCTCAGTTCGGGGGGCCAGAGAATCAAGAGGAGCCGGGTCCACCAATTAAAACTCCTTCGGCCAGTTCAAAATTGCCCATTGAGGGCTCTGATTCTACGCTCACTTTAGATTCCAAAAAAACTCAGTATCTCAATCGATCCATTTTCTATGCCTTGAATGAAGGACTCGCTGATGTGTGGGGGTGGATGTATAGTGGGGACCCTTGTTTTATGAAACCATCATTTCGAGAGACCTTTTACCAACAGTTAGATGAGTCCGGGACGCAGTTTCGGCCTCGAGATGTTGCGGGGGAGCGCTGTTTGACGACAAATCCGGCCCTATTGCGAATCACTGGCCGTGATGCCTTGGCCGGGAGGTATGAGTCTGGTGAGGAGTTAGATCGGCAAGCACGTAAGCAAGGTTATCTGCTCGGAACGGACTTGTCCCGTTTGGTCTACCTTCGCATGGACGAGCGGGGCGAATTGAAGGACCCCGTGAGTCGCCGTCGTTGGGCCCAACGCATTGTCGATGTTTTGCCAACCTTCTTGGCGCATCTGAAAAAAGTTCTTGTGGAAGAGGATGGGCGTGCTTCGGTCTTGCAGTGGGAAAAAATGGTAGACACTCTTCTTTTTGGTCCGGGGGCGTCTTCGGTTCCTGCAGAAAAGTGTGAACGTTGGAAAAGTATTCTAAAAACCACCGAGCCCCTTGAGAACTTTAAGTCTCACTGTGCCGGTCATTAGAAACATCACTTGAAATGGACAATTTTGTTTTTGTTGTAGTCGCTAATTTGAGAGTTTGTGAAAGCGAGAGGAATCTTCGAATATGAATATGAATATGAAGGGAATATTTAAAACTCCGTTAATTTTATTTTGTTTGATGATCGGATGGTCCGCTCCAAGTTGGAGTTTTATCGAGCAGGAAATGAGCTTTCAAGAGAAGTATCAGACGGTGCTGGGACTATTTTCAGCGAGTGGGCGATTTCAAGAAACCTATGAAGAGTCTGAGATGGATACGAGTGGAATGGGTTTTTTTGGAGAAATCCAGGTCCGTCGAACGCCATGGTCACTGCGACTCGACACTTGGTCCTTTAATCGCGATACGGGAGGCGAAGGATTAAGCGTAAATAATACTTATAGAGAGTTCAGGGCCTGGGGACTTGGAAGTTGGGACCTGAACGAGACGGTATTTCTATACGGGGGGCTTGGTACCGGACTCCTATTTCCCGAGACAAGCATCGAAGTTCTAGGTGACGCTCGTTCTTTAAAAGGCAAATCCAACACTCTCGGTGGGTATATGTTAGGACTCCGATTGGTGACGGCGATGGGCCTGGTATTTGATCTCTGGAGTCAGACCGTCTATGCACCTATCTATCCCAATTCCAATGTCAGCACCTTTGCCTTAGCCTTGGGATATCAGTTTTAATTAGATTCCGCTGAAAAAGTCCTACTTCTTCGTTGGCCGCACTTCAACTCTCACTCAACGTAGGGGAACTACGCCTCGTTCGATTTGAATCTTGCCGCCTTGAATTTGGCTCTTTTTCAGCAGAATCTAATTAGGCATTCTCTGTAATGGGAGATCACCCTCCGGGGAGGAGATTTCAGGCCAAGGTCTAGATTAGATTCTTATTTTGCCCAATGGACCATTTCCTCATATTCTAACCCTATGTTTCCAACTCATATTAGAATCCTAATTTGTGATGATATGCCAGCGATACGGGATATGGTGGGTCGCGAATTGCGACGCTTGGGATATAATCAACAAACTGCCGCCTCCGATGGCGCAGAAGCATGGAAGCTATACTCAGATAGTTTGGCTAAAGATCCTTTTGGATTGATTATTTCGGATTGGAATATGCCGCGCATGACCGGCTTAGATTTTCTAACGAAAGTTCGTAGTCATAATGTCGGTGCCGATACACCTTTTGTTTTATTAACAGCGGAAGGTCAGAAGGAGCAGGTTCTCGATGCCATTTCGGCAGGCGTCACTCAATATATTTTAAAACCCTTTTCTTCTAAAAATTTTGAAGAGAAGCTCCTATCGGCCTGGCAAAAGGTAAGTAAGCCGAAATCTGCCTAAGTTTTATCCTAAGAATTTTGAAAAACTCCAAAGATCTAAAAAGTGTAAAGTTGACAACATTCCAGGTGAATGGTTTAAGTAGGGTTCTCTCGTATGCAAGAGAGTATGAATGCGCGGATGGTGAAATCAATAGACGAGAGAGTGATTGGTCGAGGATTAGTTTAAGGGAGATTGAAGTTTTAAAATAAAATGCGCGGATGGTGGAATTGGTAGACACGTACGTTTGAGGGGCGTATGCGCAAGCGTGAGGGTTCAAGTCCCTCTCCGCGCACCAGACAAATATCTCTTTTTAGAACCCACTCTTCATAAACTCACAATCCTCTTTCATCAGAGGAGTCTGTTATCAAATCAAAATCAAATAATTCCATTCAAAAAACAATAGAAATAGTTGCTGGCCCCAATGGCTCTGGAAAGACTACTTTTGCTGAAAGCTTCCTTCTTCGTACTAAACATAACTCAGTATTTTTGAATCCTGACCTCATTGCCTCAGGTATTGCTCCTCTTGATTTTGAAAAGGCCTCGTTTCATGCAGGTCGTGTGCTTATCACAGAAATCAAAAATCACCTTGAAAAAGGGACTAGCTTTGGCTTTGAATCTACTTTATCTGGAAGAACCTGGGCTCATATATTAAGTGAAGGAAAAACTCTTGGATATGAAGTCATCATTTATTTTTTATATTTAGACAACGTAAAGAAAAACATTGGACGCATCAAAAAGAGAGTTCAGATGGGTGGACACAATATTCCAACTGAATCCGTCCATCGTCGTCATCCCCGCTGCTTTGAAAACTTCTGGAACCTTTATCGCCCTCTTGCTAGCGAGTGGTATATTTTCAATAATTCAAGCAAGACACCTAAAAGACTTTTGAGCCGACAACAGTTTGAATTGCTGCCTTTAGACATACAGGAAAAATTTGTTAAATCCTTCTTACAAGGCAAGGTTTATGACTTCAGAAGAAAATAAAAAGACTTTAAAGTTGATTGATAAAGCATTGAAGCTCTTCCCTAAAATTCTCAAAGAAAAAGAGGAAGCATTTAAAGAGAAGAAAAAAAGGATGAAGGCCTTTGCACCTCTGTCTAAGGAACTGTATCGTGACGAATTGCAGAGAAGGGGAAAGAAAAATAAAAAATGAAGAAACCAGTAAAAGGTCGAATTGCAAAACTAAGAAAAGCAATAACATCACGGTATTCTTCTTGGGATCCTCTCACGCAAGCAAAATATCTCTTTGATTTACACCAACAACTTAGTAATCCAATAAGCTAACCCGTTTCACTCATATCACTTCTAATATTTTTAAAAATGCGAACAAGTTCTTGCTCTGTAAACGCTTCGAATTTTAGATACACCTCTCCATTAAAGTTGTTTGCACAACCTCTTGTCCTCATTGTTTGATCCATGCTCAAAATCACGGATTGGGGAATATATTAATAAGTACCTTGGATAGCCGACATTACACTCGATCTTGTTCAAAGATACTTTGTCGCACGTCGGCGATTTAGAACCCGCTAAACCTACTGTTCGATTTCACTATTTTGACCCCCAGGAGCGTAAGCGACGCTGTCTCCCATGTAAGCATTTTATAGTCTTTTGGCTTTTTTCTGTTTGAAGCACTCAAATACTGTCTAGTCCAAAGTTTCCAATTTGAATCTAAAATATCAAACCATAATTCTGATAGACAATCAAAATATCGCGTGTTTAGAATAAAGCAATTTTTATTTAAAGATGGTGTGTTATGAGATTTCTTGTTATAGCCCTTTTGGCAATTGTTTCAATTAACTCTTTTGCGGCCAATACAGCATGCACTGATTGGAATACGCAGACAAAAATTGCTAGGGAGGCTGTTAAGTCATTAGTAGCCCTAGCGGATATTCCAAGTGTTGAAGGCTATTTTGGTGGGGTAGAAAGTGATGAAGATGGCTTAATGACAGTTAATGTTCAGCCACACTTCAAATTCACAAAGGATTGGTACAAAGTCATCGTACGAAATTCAGATTGTCGAGTGATGAGCGTCAGACTTTTTCTTGAAAATTTACCGATTGATTGAAACATGCTTTCCCCCAAAAAAAGGAGGGAGCTTTGGTTTCATTTAGTTTTTCTCAGGCTTTGACAGTTTTGGTTGTTGGAGATTTAGGTTTACCAAATCATTTTTTTGATTTGAGTGATCTCTCTGTTCGCGAGTATGCTGGAACTATGAAATATCGGCGACGGGTTTGTGACTCGGGTGTCCCTCTCCCTCTCCCTATGCTGGGGGTGGCTCCAAGCCCTCTTTACTAAAACCGGTTTGTTGTTTGGTACTCTCTTAACAAAAGAAAAATTCAATCTATATCGAAAGCGATTAATTATTCAGTCATGGCCACATCGAAATCATGCCAATCTTGCCCGATTTTGAAGTGGTCGATAGCCTATTTTAATGAAAAAGATATTGATCACTTTTGTATTCTGCCATTCTATTAGTTTTAATGAAGCACTTGGTTTTGATCTTCTTTCGATCGCTCCCACAGATAAGGTCTGCAAAAATTCAAATGATTGTGTTGTCGCTTTTCAGGGATGTTGTGGCGGACCTGTCGTCAATAAAAAACGTTTATCAAAATAACAGATCGATTATGAACACGAACAATGATGGAATTGTCTACGGGAAACGTTTTGTTGAGCACTGTAAATATATTGATAACCTAAGATGAAATAAGCCCCAAATCCCCTATTTTCGCAAGTATTAACCTTGGCGGGCTTCTCTATTTGAAATTGAGTTCCTACCATAGCTTATCAAGTTCCGACCAAATTTCAGTAAACTCAACGACTTTAGTTTTTGGCAAGAAACTCGCCTTAGATGGTGTCACCACCCAACGTTGAATCACATCAATCCCCAGGGAATCGATGAGTTGATGTTGCTTTGGCTCCCACTCAGCCGGAGTTACTTTTACTTCCATGGCCAGATAACGATTGTTTGGTAGTTCAATCAAAAAATCCACTTCTACTTTATCTTTTGAACGAACAAAGAATATTCTAGCAGGAGAGCCTCTGTTGGAAAAAAATTTAGAAAATTCGGTGTAGGCTAGGTTCTCCACAAGATGTCCAAACTGAGAACTTGCCATCAAGGGAAGAGGTTCGCTCCACCCCTGGAGACGAGAGGCTAAACCCACATCTTCAAAATACACCTTTGGTGTTTTTATTAATCGTTGATTTAAATTTGTAAAATAGGGTTGGACCTTTCTAAGTAGTCCGTTCTGTTCTAGAATGCTAACCCATGATTGAATCGTTGTTGTGTCAACGCCGACTATTTTACTGATATCCGAAGAGTTCAATAACTGCCCCACTCTGCCGGCAATCAAACTGAGTGATTTTCCAAAGGCTTCTCGTCGTTCAATTCCAGCAGCGGCGACAATATCTTTTTCAATAAAAGTAAGAATCAAATCATTTAAATAACGAACAGGATCTAATTCATGGTCGATGTGAAGCTCAGGCCAGCCACCTTTAATGAGCACGGTCTTCAATTGGGTCTCGGCCATTTCGTGCAAGGAGAGGGTATTTAAATCAAAATAACTGGCACGTCCCGATAAGGATTCGCGAACATTTTTTTGTAAGAGTGTTTGATTGGAACCAGTGATCCAAACATCTAACTTGGGCAGTTGCCCTTCGCGACGCTGCTGATCCACTCTGCGCTTAAGCTCTGGGAAAATTTCTGGAGCCATCGTTGCTTCATCTAAAACTAATGGTTCATTGAACTGGTCAAAGAAGAGCCGAGGATTTTCCTGCGCGGCCTTTCTGACGAGAAGGTCATCAAAATAAATGACCTTATAGCCACCCATTTTCTGTAAAATGGAGGTCTTACCAACTTGCCTGGGGCCCTTCAAAATTTTAATAGGTAAGGCACGGATAGGATGGTAGAACTGTTGAAAATCTCTTTTAATCCAGATGTTTGGCTATTTTTGGATGTTATCCAATATTAGTCAAAACCTGTAATTTGGGAGTTTTTTGAGGGCTCGACAAAGGTCTTCGGGGAAAACCACTCGTTCGACCGTTCTTAGCTTTGATATATTCCAAAGACTGAGTTGCATGGATCAATTTCTAGGTTGGGGGCTAATCTGAAAAGCGTGCTCAATTTGATGTCTCAAAGGGTTTCATCAATCTAAGCTATTTTCTCGAATCCAAGAAAGATAAGGGGTCACTTTTGTATAAATCGAAAAGTGTGTGCAGTCTTTGTCGGGGTCCTGGTATTCTCGACTGGTGACGCCCCATTGGAAGTGACCTTTCCCAGTGTCAATAAATGCGGGGCCTCCTGAATCCCCATGGCAGGCGCCTTTGCCTTGGCGTTGATCAAACATCACTTCGGTTTCTCCATAGTGGGTCTCTGCGATCAGTGCCATTGTTTTTCGCAGAGTACCTGCGCCTGATTTTTTAACTCCTTCATTGCGGCCGTACCCAGCGATAAGGACTTCAGAGCCATTTTTGAGTGAATCCGCATCAGCAAACTGAATGGGTCTGAATATTTTTGGCAGGTCTCCGGTAATCTTGATAATGGCGAGATCGCCACGATCTGTAGGCTCCTTAGAGCGCAGCTCCCAGTTGGGATGATTCACAAAGGATACTGCATCTAATATGGCGGAAGGTTGTGATCGCGAGAATCCGGTGAAGATGCGGATCGAGTTTGGATTTTTACCGAGACAATGTGCTGCCGTCAAAACATGGGATCGGTTGATTAAGGTTCCAGTGCAGAGGGAGCCCTTCTCAAGGCTGGAAACACCTACAATTGAATAAGCAAAGGCATCTTGAGGGGTAACGTCTTCACCACTGATAATAGCAGACGTAAAATCAGTCGGAAACAACTCGAAATTCTCGTGGATGGGTGCACTAATATAAACTGGAGTTTTCTGACACGCGACTCCTGTGACTAAAAAGAAAGAGATTAACGTCCGTTGGAACCAGCTCAATGCGTTCATGCAACTTCTCCTCAAAACCAAGTTAGCGTTTGGAGGAAAAGAACTTAGAAGAGTGGGGTCAACAAAGTACAGTTATAAATTAATTGAATATATGCGTTATTAAACTTGTGATGAGCTGAGTCGGTGATTCACCGCCATTAACAGCGAATCCACAATCAGATTAGGTTTCACGGCATGTTGCGGGTGATCAGGAGGGTAAGGGAATCCTGCTCCACCAGTAACTCCATAGTTAAAGAGATTGAGTGATTGTGCCAATTGCACATCTCTCCAGGTATCTCCAGCGACGAATGACCGTTTAAGATCAATGGGAAATGCCTGACAAAGCTTTTCAATCATTCCAGCCTTTGGTTTCCGGCAACCACAATCTAAATTCCAGGGTTCAATGATGCCGCCTGGTGAATGCGGACAAAATTGGATAGAGTCAATACAGGCCCCCAAGTGAGAGAGTTCGTCGACCATTCTATGATGGATCTGTTCTAGGCCTTCGATGGTTAAAAGGCCTTTGGCAATCATTGGTTGATTGGTTATAACAAAAACCCAAAAACCGGCACCATTGAGTTGTCTTATCGCTTCACCCACATTGGGGCGCAACTTAAAATCTTCGATACGATGAAGGTGATCCACATATTCGC
>JBILOD010000159.1:0-8047 GCA_044374645.1 Pseudobdellovibrionaceae bacterium
CAATAAATTTATCAAGAATTCGTAAAGGGATTCTGATCCCTGCTCGCAGCTGTGTTTTAGCATTGCCATTCTTAACTCCTACAATCATTGAGGTGTTGTAGTTGATTTGGTTACCATTGCCACTTGAAGCGCCACGCCGACTTCTAAAAGAGTTATTGGAGGAGGGACTCCACATTTGTGTGGCTAGATTTTGGTTAGCATCATTTTTTGCGTTTTTAGTTTCGTTTTCTTGATGATTTTCACTTGCCGGTACAATTTTTTGAGTGAACTCAATTCCCTCTTCTGTTGGCAACAAAAACGTCACCAATATGAAAATCAAGACACCACCAAAGAGAAGAATTTTAAAGGATCTGATATTGAATTCCTTTTTATCGCTGACATCTGATTTTTTAACGAAATTCGCTTTGATCTTACTTCCGATCTCCTTGAATGATTCCCATAGAGAATTTAATTTTTGAAACTTTACTTCCATAGGACCTCCGATGGGATATCAAGCGATAAAGTGACATCTCCCTTAAATTGCGCGTGAATTGGCTTTTTCTCTGCTAGATCAGTGCGCGAAAGTGAAATTCCAAATTCCACTGGATATTTCGATGATGGATTTAATTTTGATAAATAGAGCCCATTAATGACCTTAGGTTTCGATTCTTGCAATATCCAAAAGGTTTCAGGCTTGATCGGTCGGCATTCCGTGCATTGAAGTCTTCCTGTCAGAAGAAAAAATCCTCCTTTTGATTTCCCAATTTTTAGAATTTCGAAAATCCACCCCTCCACTTGAACTTTTTTATTCCAGGATTGCCATTTGATAAGTTCCTCCTCTTTTGTGGTATCAATATAAATAATAAAATCAGCTTGCTCCTGGCGCTCCGTATGAAGGCGTAAATTGTACCGTTGCTTTTCTGTAACAAGATAAAGATTAGTTTTGGCTCCCCAGCGAAGCGGTTTGATGGTGACCGCTTTATCCAAATATTCCACTTTAAAACCTGACTGATCTCCGATAATGATGGATTGAATGGTCTCTGGTAATTGAATAATAGTTGCTATTCCTAAAGCGGTATTGACATTCAGAATGCCATCGTGAACATAGCGAACGGTCTTGATGGGAGCTGCAAAACTGGTTAAGCTAAAAATATAGATACAAAGTGTTAGGATATATCTCACTGAGAAACTCCTTCAGTTTCTTTAGTGATGAATATTCCCCAAGGGTTCACTACGCTGCGGTCATCCACTGAGAATTGCAGAAGGAGTTTCATTTCTGTGGCTGCTTTCAAATTTTCAAATTCTGTGATCCGATCAGCAACAATGGTCGCCTTTTTCTCTTTCAAATCAATTTGAATTGATTTCGGATACACTCTTTGGGTGACCTTTTTTTCTTTTACAAACTTTTGAATATCGAGCATTGCCTTCTGGAATGCTATAACCATAGATGGCATTACAAAAAATTGGGCTTTTTGCAATTGATCCGAAATAGTTTGCTCACTCCAATTGTAGCGGTAACCTAGGTACTCTCGAATCGCTGATTCGATTTGAAGATCAGTAACTTTTGTCTCGACCTTCGCGACCTGGCCGTTTTCACCCAGAGCAATGACCTTGGGGCCACTTTTTATCAGATACAGAAGCATCGCGAGTACAACCATCACAATTAAGATTAGGGCTGCGGATAAAACCTTAAGATTAAAATTCTCTTTTGCGAACTCTTCCACCATTTTTGGGTACTTTTTAGTTTCAATGTGTTTTACATCTGTCATCTAGGACCTCCTTTGTTAAAGTAGTTATTTTTATTAAAAGCTTGTATTTTTTCTGAGGCGTAAGACCTGGTTGTTGAAATCATGTTGCGTGAGACTTCTTGCACCCGAACAATTCGAGCAGGTATGGCAACGGCGGCCCCCACTGCTGCGGCGCCAAGGGTGTTCGCTGTGGCTTGTGCTCCTTCGGAAATTAAAGACTTCATTAGAAGCGGCGTAAATAAAAGTGCAAGTGAGATTACAAAATTCATCACAATGAGCGTGATATAGGAGCCATCTGTTCTGTAGATATTCCCGAAAGAAAGGGCCGTCAGCATGGCTGACAGTATCGCCCAGAGGCACTTCCATAGGGCCACTTCGAAAAGCCCACGATAGAGATTTGCTGTAATCCCGGCTGTCCTAGGAAAAATGTAGCATAGGATCATCAAGGGCGAGCATATTGAGAGCAAACACCAATAAAAGTAATAAAGCGCAATGGAAATGTATCTTGAAACATAAAGTAGAATGAAACTTCCAAAGCTAAGTATCGCCATGAAAAGATCATCGAACTTTAACATCAACACATTTTTTGCTCCAGCATAACTTCTTGATTTTTCTTCTGCCATTCTCATAAATGTTTCAAGACCCGAGAGATTATCAATTCGAGCGGCAATCCCATCACATATATCCAAAATGGCGTTTGAAACTTCAGGAAATGAAATCAACAACAAGCTTGCAACGAAAGCTCTCTTTAGAATCTCAGGAAAATCAGGGTCACCGGATTTAAGATAAGAGATCACCACCGATAAAAGGATTGCGACAGGCAGCATGAGATAAAATAGGCTCGATAAACTGTGGTGAAGATCTCGGGCTAAACTTCCAAGAACGTCAAGATTTGGGATCACTGATCACCTCCAAATCCACCATTTAATCGTGGCAAAGTAGTGGTCTTCGGAATGCTCTTAAACCCTTCAGAGAGGCCTCTGTAATTTTCCTGAAAATTTTGGGTTGACAGTTTTTCTTTGCGGTTATCATAGGCCAGGTTTTGGGCCATGATCTTAAGCATCTGACTTTGTGTCCGCAAAAGCTGAGTAGTCACACCGATCAATACCCCTAAGGCCTGATTTTGCAATTTTCCAGCCCCTTGAGGACTGACCATTTGTGCATGGAAAAGAATGCGTTCCCGTTCACGATCAACATTGTCAGCATAATCATAAAGATTTCGATTCATTGAAATCACTTCGGCAACGCTCTGATCTTGGGCTGAGATGAGCTCTTTATCCATTCCCTCTGGTACCGGGCCATAGACTGCTTGTAAGGCTCTGAGCACAGACTCGGGATCTCTTAAATCACCATACACACCAGCAGCAAATCGAGGATTTAGTACGCGGATAAGATCAAGTCCCGAGCGCACCCCGGAATTGACGTCACGAAGTAAATTTAAGGTGTCTTCCCCATTTTCAAGAATGCTTTTTAATTGGATAACTGTTTCAATGGCCTGTGCAAGAATTTGCGTTAAGACGACCACGTCTCCGCCCCAGAAATCTGCCTGCGCGGGCCGTGGTGTGACCATCAAGGTTAAAGCAAGAAAAAGCGCCGCGAAATATCGTTTCAACTTCTGACTGATTTGCATGACGTTAGCAAATTTTACTTTAGGTTCTCCGATCATACTGATCCCTTCAATTGAGCGACTCCGAAAGGGGCCACTTCCGCTGCCTGAATCAAAGCATCTTGAAGTGACTTTCCATCCCCCAAAAGTTTTTTGATAAATTGATTATCTCTGGCATCGCTGGTGGAGATCCAATACTCTAAAGGCGATGGTTGAATCCGAATGACTTGCCTTGTTTCGCCCGCAATAAAGAATCCTTCGCTATAGAGACCTTTACGTTGTTCAAGCGATTGGATTAATTTAAGCTCGGTGGAATTGAGTTTTAGGGTTTCGGTTAAAACTTTAGTGTCGCCTTTTTGAAGCATCACAAGTTTTGTGGCGGTGTTATTGAGGATTGCCGGACCGATGCCACTTCCGACAATTTCTTCGACCCCCTGGGTAATAAAACTAATTCCGCTTCCTGTCTTACGAAATGTACGTGCAGCATATTCCATAAAGTTTGCAGCTGCTGGACTCTTTAAGAACTGCCACGCTTCATCAAGAAGTACTCGTTTTGAAACTGTGCGATCGGATTCAACCTGATCCAAAATAAAATTGGTTAAAATCAATATCATTACGGCTTGTAAATCTGGATATTGAGAAAGCCCTTTGAGATCAAAGGCTACAACGGGGCTATCGGCACGAATAGAGCCTTGTCTATCGAGCATCTTGCCAAATGGAGTTTGTCCCACCCATGGGAAGAGTAATTTACCGATCTTTTGAAGAGCCTCTTCTTTTGATTTTTCACAATATTTGGCAAGATCTGAAATAAGCGGTGAGCGTGGTGATTTTTCCCGTTGCGCATTTTCAAAAATATGAATCAGGGCTTCTTCAAGCTGAACCCGCTCCAAACGACTGAGCTTTTCACCTTCATCAACAATCATCTGCTCGACGATAGCGAGCATTCCTTTGAGACGATCCCCTGAGGGCATTTCAGTCGGTGTTGTAGTTGCAAATGGATTGATTGCATAATTTTCTGAAAGATTGATTTCAAAATACTGGCCACCTAGAACTTTGGTCATCTTTTCGTAGGAACCACCCACATCGATAATATAAACTCTTGTCCCACGGGCAATTTGCTGAAGCATCAAAAAATTATTCGCAAACGATTTCCCGCTTCCGCTTGAACCTGTCACAAGCATATTGTAATTGGTTAGTTTTGGATCAATGGGATTAAATGAATAAAGTCCCCCAAGGCGAGTGTTAAATAAAACCATTGGAATATCATCACCACGAGCAGGTCCATACATCGGTAAAAAATCAACAAGGTTATTTGTCTTTAGTCTTTTACCTCTCACTAGTGAAAGTGGCGCGAGTGGCAAATCGGACTTAAAGATTTTCCATGCCCCAACTGTCTCGTCACACGCTTCAGATCCACTCAAAGTTTTAAACTGCGAAAGAACCTCTTTAGTTTTTAGGTTTAATAGTCTTTGGCCTTCATTTGAATTTTCCTCTCTTAAAACCAACAACATTTCAGCTTGGAAAATTTTTTGACCTGTTTCGATGATTTCCCGAAGGAGGTCTGTGGTCTGATTCAGGCGTGATTCACTCTCTAAATCACTCACGCGATTACTCTGTGAGTGCGCAAGCGAGTGAGCCATTCTTCTTTTTTGCTCTAAAGATCTGATTTCCTTTGCCTGATCGCTGACAATGAATGAAAACATCAATTCATACTTAAAGGGAAGAGTTAAGAAACCACTCATCATCCCCGCAAATGTGCTCTCTGGTAATGTTTTAAGAGTAATCATGCGGGTTCGCATTTTCCCTAGTACAAAATCGCTTTTATCGAGTATCAAATCACCAAACACCAGTTGAGATCGGGGAGAGTCATTACCCAAGATATCGCTTCTTGGGCTTACTGCTGGTGCCTTGATTTCTTTTGCGCGTGCGGGGTTAAAAAAACCATACAATAAATCAACCATTACAGATTTATCCAATCTATCAATAGTAAACCCAAGCGATGATAAACTTGATTGCACGCTCAAACACGCTTGATCCAGAGCCTGCAAGCGCTCCCGATAACCAAGGCTAAATTCAGCGGCAAATTTTTTAGTGTTTTTAAACTGACTTTGCTTTACAGGGGCTTCAGTTTTTAAAAATAGAAAAAGCCTTGGCCCAAAGATTTGATCATTGGTTACGGCAGTCATAATTTTATCACGCCGAGCTTTATCTAAATTTCTTAAAAAACCGTCTTGTGTTGAAAGAAGATCCTCATGGGCTTTAACTTTTGTTTCATAGTTTGAATCAACCTTCACATAAAATTGACAGCTGAATCCTTCTGGCAATGCATTGACGAAGGATCTTAAGCCTTGAGTAAGGTGATTGATCCTGTGATTATCAAAGCATTCAATATCAAGTGGTTGAATTTCAAGCCCTGCACTCAAAGAACCATCCCATAAAATAGAATGGGGAAAAGGCTCTGACTCAAATTCCCAAAAGGGAAGCTCTTCACAAAGTGGAGATTCATTGATTACTGTATTCAATTAAGACCTCCTTTTGGAAAGGACTGATAGGTTTGATCAGTTGTATTGGCTGAACGAACGGTGGGAGAAACTAGAAATTGCAACAGATGTTGCAAATAAAGATCAGGCTTCCCGCGTTTTACAAAAAATAATAGTCCCGCCATGACGAGACTGGTTCCAAATACCATGGGAATTTTCATGCTGGTGGAACCAAAAATCAGATTTTGAATTGATAAGTTAAGAAGAAGCAATAAAACGTCGGAGAGTTCAAGTCCCAAAATTTTATTCTTGGTTTCAAGAGTTCTCGGGACAACGGTTGTCAGTAAGGAATCATCATTCATTATCTGACCGCCTGTGAAATAAAATCCACTATGGCCTGTGCGCCAAAACCGATGGCACTGCCAATAATGGCGTACCAAATATGAGACTTTGCTCTTTCATTCCCTGTCATCAGGGAAAAAGCCGCCCATGCAATACCAATGACTGAAAGAGTTGGCAAAATCACTCGTGTGAGCTTCATCTGCACACCCATAAGGGAAGATTCCACACTGGCTGATGCCAAATCTGGTAAAATAAATGAAATCAGTAGAACTGAAAAAATAAAATGCTTATTTTTGAGCATTGATAGACCTCCTTTGTTGAGATTAAATGGCAATAGATTCCTCCTCTTCTTTTGTCTTTTCAGGAAAGAGACATAAGAAAATGTCATCTGCAAAAAAATGGATATTGAATTTAATAAAGTTTCCGATCAGATGACCTTGACCCACTTTATTCCAATTTGTTTTGATCTCTCCGTTTTGAGTTTTGTACTCTTCAATGGCCAGCACTTGATAGTCATCAAGGGGTGCTTTCTCATCTTGGGCGAGAAAATAGCTAGTTAGTGGATGCGCCCAAATTTTTAGGCGAAACATTTTTGATCCCGGTTTCAAAAATGCAAATCCAACTTGATCCTCTTCAAAGACTTCACCTTGCGGTGAGACGAGTCCTCGTGTCAGTTTAAAGCGATCATATTTTCTAAATGGTATGATGTTTTCATTCATGATTATTTTTCCTCCTTTCATGAAATTGTTTAGGCCGCCGCCAGATCTGAAAATAGATCTGAAAAAGCCAAATCTACATCACCACAGTCATGGCAAACCAAATAACCTCCTTCAAATTCAGTGGGTCGACCACAATAGTGACAATGGTAAGAGCTTGTATCGATGGCGCCGAATTGTTTGAATTTTTCAAATCGGCGAGAAAGGTTTTTCTCTGTTGATGCTATTCGTGACTTTAGTGGCCCGCCATAGATTGCCCTTTTATCTTTAAATGTTTTCGACATTATAATTGCTCCCAGGGATTTCTAAGTGGACGATAAGACCTCTTAGCATCGAGTTGTTCGAACTCATAAAGGTCAAGATCCTCAGTCTTCAATGCGGATTGAACTCGGCATTTAATATTTAGAAAAATTGATTTTAATTTGTTGATGAGTCTTCTCATTTGTATTTGCTCCTTTGTTGAATTGTTATTGTTTAAAGTTTGACCTGTGTTCATAGTATTTTCCTCCTTCTTGTTTTTCGTTATGCGGTTAAAGATTCGTCTTCGATAAGATCTGAGTCCAAATGCTCGTTCGAAGTTTTATAATTGATTTGAAAATGCTCAGTGGCTGCTTCTTCTGGGTTATCCAGTTGGCCAAGATCCACCAAAATTTTGAAATTGTCCCATTCGCAGTCTGAGCACATTTGATCGAGTCCAAATGTCAGAAGATTTCTTGACTGACATCGCGGGCATTGCATCTGTTTGACATAATTGAGTTTAGACATTAGATATTCCCCTATCTTTTTAGTTAAGTTTTGTGAGGCTCATTTTCGATCCACACGTCCATATATAAAAACAAGAACCGTTCCAGATTTCGGAGGCCAACGGTTTTTTAGTTCAAGTTTTCGATTTCTTTGAAGAATTGAATTTTTGAGAGACAAATTGAGAAAAAATAAAGTGGCGGTGATCCGCCAGCGATATTTAATGATTATTCTTTAAATTTGATTACTTAGAGAATAGATTTCCGGATGGCGAACTCCCGCCACATTTGGTGGTATTCCGCCAGGGTTAAGGCTCTTAGGTTTTTGAAGGATGATATTTGAAACCGATTCTGATTCTTTAGATCACAACTACGGGAAGATTGGGGATTTCTGGTTTAGGGATCAAGTAAATTCTATGGGTCTCACATAAATCAC
>JBILOD010000234.1:0-6277 GCA_044374645.1 Pseudobdellovibrionaceae bacterium
AGAAGTGCAGTGGCGCAACCATGGCGCAATTGGTGGGGAGATACGGGTTCTTCGAGACCGGCTTTCACCGACCAAGCCGTAAGCCAGCGCCAAATATCGATACGACTAGGTCGATGGCCCCTGTCATTGAGTAGCAAAGTGTCGCTAGATTCTTTAAGTAGGCTCGGGCGAACAAGCTCTAGATATTGATTGAGAGCTTGCACTAGATACTCTGTCAGTGGCACCAGACGTTGTTTGCCCCCCTTGCCAGTCACTTTAATCCAACGTTCAATGGAGTTATAATCGGAAGTGTCGAGCTCAATTAATTCTGATACGCGGCACCCGGAGCCAAACAAAAGAGATAGAGTCAGTTGGTTGCGTAAAGTCTGACGCTCACTCTCAGTCACAGCGGCCTTTTGCAAGGCATAAAACTGCTCTGTGGTGAGAACCTTGGGCAGAGTTTTCTTTGATTTTGGTTGGCGAAGCTCGCGCAACTGTGGGCATTTCTCCCCTTGGGTTTCACAAAACTTCAAGTACGTGCGGATGCTACTGACCATTCGAGCCTGAGAACGGGGCGAGAGTTGTTTGCGTCGAAAGAAATCGTAAATTTGACCGGTGGGCAAATTCTGATTCACAAACTCTTCATAGAGTTCGAGATCTCTTCGATAAGCCATAACGGTGTTCTGGCTTCGTCCACGCACCGTTTGTAGTTCTTCAAAAAAATCAGACCAATAAGGTAGCATAGGACAATCATGAGGTGAAGGCATTCAAAAGGCAAAGGAATATTGGGGGTGGGGCGTAAGCGGCACAACGAGGTGTCCATGGTAATAGCGGTAGTGATGGACAAACTCTCACTGCATTGTTATGGGATAAAGTCTACCATACGCTCGTAGAAATTAAATTAGGGGCTATCAACGGTTGTTATGGGTTCAATGTTAAGGAGTTTTTTGTGAAATTTTTCAAATGGTTTTTGTCGGTGGTATTTTTGATCGGTCTTGGATTTGGGTTTGTTGAATATTACTCCTTTATTTTTGCACGCCGCGTAGTTGGCGAGGTCGTTGATGTGCAAAAGATCGAGTTGACCGCAGCCATTGTGACTCGACCTCAGGGGGATGTCCCTTTTATGCATTCATTTGCGATTGCGGTAAAGGAGAGTACTGGAGAGATTGTCACTGCTTCTTCGGAAGATCGCCAATGGGCTGTGGTTAAGGCTGGGCAGTGTATCGAGGCTCGCTATTTTCCTTACCCACCCTGGAACCTACAAAAGAGCGGAACTTATTTTGGCGCTCGGTTGCTAAAGCTTGCAGAGTGCAAAAAATAGCGGTTTCAAGAGGGGGGCGAGTAGTTTTGCCTGTTGTCCTTGCAGTTTTTCTTACTTGATTTTCTTACTGGCTTCCTTTTAAGGATTAAGTGTCACGAGGGGCGATACCAATGGGGACCTTGGATGTTTTCAGCGGAATCTAAATAATAATTGTTGGAAGTATAGGATTTTTCTCAGTACCATATGAATGAGTGGCCGTGGTCACATTTGAGGAGATTCTGGATGAAGAAAGAAAAAGTTAAACCGTGGACCTATATTCTCGTTTCGCCGAATTTAAAAGTTAAAATCGATAAAGAAGATTTAGAACGAGTGAGTGAACATAAATGGCGTGTGACCTATGGAACCTCTGGGCGAATGCGTGTGGTCACGACCGTTAGAACACCTGATGGTGCCCGGCATTTAACTTTGGGACGTTTCCTGATGTCGCCTCCAAAAAGTAAGCAAGTCTATCCTCGTCGCTTCAATGAGGGGTTGGATTATCGCAAATCAAATTTAGTTATTTGTACCATGAAAGAACGACAGCGTCTGCTGCCGAAGAGCCGAAAGGCCGCCAGCTCTGAATATCGAGGCGTATCCTATAGCAGCCGTTATCAGAAGTGGAAGGCGGCCATCAAGATCAATGGCAAGAGTATTACCATTGGATTTTTTGATTCAGAGGACGAGGCCGCACGACAATACAATAAAGTGGCTCTGCAAAAATTTGGTGATATCGCATACCAAAACCGAGTTGGTAAAAATAATAAGAATCGTAATGACTAAGTGACAATACGTGAGTCACCAGCGGGGTCCTTAGTGTGACCCATTGCTCTCAATCAATGAGCCAGGATAAGATCGTGGCACATTTGGCTGTGGCTCAGTTCACTTTTACAAATTGTAGATAGTGTTTGAGTTCATTGATGCTTTCCATAATGTCATCAAGCGCCCGGTGTTTTTCGGACTTGTCAAACTTCACATTGAACTTTTGGTAAAACATGAGTTTCCAGCTGCTGACGTCCATCATCCGGTAGTGAAGCTTTTTGTCGAGTATGGGCCAATACTTGCTTAGAAAAAGGCGATCCTGGGCAATGGAGTTTCCGCAAATAATGGCACGGCGATCTTCTTCTTGAACCCAGTGGCGATCGATCAGGTTAATAAGGTCTTCCTCCACAAAGTGAGGTGCTTTGCCGTAAGGAACTTTTGACGTCAATCCAGATTTTCCATGGTGTTGCTTGTTCCAATCATCCATGTTCTCAAGATAAATATTGGCCTGTTGAACAACCGTTTCGTAGGTTTCAAGGGGGTTGAGATTCAAGTCGGTGACGATGGCCGCCACTTCAATGATCACCTCTTTATTGACGTCGAGGCCAGTCATTTCCAAATCAATCCAAAGTAAACGGTTTAATCTCTTTTCAACCTTCGTCATTTAAATCCTTCTATCGCATAGAGTATGGTTTATTAATAGGTGTCGTCCTCGGACCGATCAACAATTTTCTGCAGTGTTAAAATCTCGTTAGACCAAAAATTGTAGTCATGAAATCCAGGAAACAAGTGGGGAAATGAGGGGTCATCCCAGCGCTCCGCAACCCACGTTGAATAGTGCACGATGCGAAAAGCTCTCAAAGGCTCGAGCAAAAACTGTTCTTCCTCATCCCAGTCTCGTAACTCACGATAGGCATCAACAAATACTGTTTGGTCTTCTTCAGACAGTTGGGTTAAAATGATCCAAAAATCCTGAGCGGCCGGCGCCATGAGGAAGTCATCAAAATCAATGAGTGTCCAGTCCTGGTTCCAAATGAGATTGCCGCGATGAAAATCTCCGTGAACGCGAATTGACTGAAAATGGGGGAGGGCGTGGGTCAAAAACTCGAAAACCTCTTCCGCAATGTTTCGGTAGGATGTCCACAGTTCGAGGGGGATATGGGGCTCTAATAAAGCCAATCGATCGGGATTCGGTTGCAGGGTTGGGCGAAACCGCGCAGCCTTACGAGCACCAATATTATGAAGACGCGCCAGCCAGCGCCCGAGATGAGGGACTTGCTGTGGCAGAATTTCTTCAATCAATCGCCCACGAATTTTCGGAAACACCGTCATCCACAATCCTTCGTGCTCCCAAAGAGTGGATTGCTCGCGCAATAAAAGTGGTGCGGCGACCGGAAGCCCCTCTTGTTTGAGTTCCTGCAGAAATTCATGCTCTTCTAAGATGGTCTCCCGACTCCAACGATGGGGGCGATAGAACTTAACGATCACCGAACGATTAAATTCTGAATCGCCCTCCGTCTCCAAATCCACGTCGAAGACACGGTTTTCATAGGAGTTCAAGACACGATACCGCCCCGTGGGGTTGAATCCGTGAGATTCGACGGCACTCATGACCTTGTCGGGTGTCAGTTCAAAAAAAGAAGCCTTTTGCAGACTACTGCCCATTCGTATCGATCTCCACCCAAGTGATGCCGTCGCCACCGGTTTCGGGAGTTCCTGCTTTCCATTTTTTAACATAAGGACTGCGAGAAAGATAAGCGCGCAAGGAGCGCTTCAAAGCTTCGGTTCCATGGCCATGAATGATCTTCACTCGA
Source organism: Pseudobdellovibrionaceae bacterium (assembly GCA_044374645.1). Taxonomy (GTDB): domain Bacteria; phylum Bdellovibrionota; class Bdellovibrionia; order Bdellovibrionales; family Bdellovibrionaceae; genus CAUJGP01. Next base: position 3,853 of record JBILOD010000234.1, read on the forward strand.
TCTTCACCACGCAGAACGGCCTGATCCAGTTCTTTTTCAACATGGGCTAACGCCTTTTCAACCACTTGTCCGCGAATATCAATCGAGGGATCAATTGGACTTAAACTTGTGTTAAAGCCGGTCTTCTGGCGCAAAATTTTGGCCGTCGGATTTTGTTGGCTCTCTGGTGGCTTTAATTCGCGCCAAGAGATACTCAGTCGCAATGAGTTGGAAAGCACTGGAATATCCCCTTTGGCATTCGGTTGCCCTTGGATGATGCCATCTTGGCCAAGGGATGGAATATATACTTTGGTGCCAGGAGGAAAGCGATGAATAAATTCATCCGCATTGGTAATGCTGGCTTCAGCTGCCGTGTCACCCTTCTTGCTGCGAATAATTTCAGGGAGTTCATGTTTGATAGTCTCAAGTTGCTGAAAGCGTTTAAAAGTGTCTTCCACCTTGGCGTGACTGATTTTCTCTTGAATTTCTTTTTGGGTATCGCGCGCTAGGCGATCAAGGAGTTGAGCGCGCTCCTTTTCAAATTGAGCAATCAATCCTTCGTATTTTTTCTTTTCACGTTCTGCTTGATGGGCTCGTTGATTCATATCCTTTTGAGTGGTCAATAAATCTTGTTTAAGCTTATCAAGTTCATCAAAGGCTTGGCGTTGCGCCCGTTGTTCAGGAGTTAAGAGTTCGTAAGCGCGATCGATCAATTTGGCCGCGACGCCAACACGCTTGGCGGTTTGTAGGGCCAGGGAATTGCCGGCCACGCCGGGAATAAACATATAGGTCGGGCGGCCCGACTTGTCGTCGTATTGAAGGCTTCCTTGGAGAACTTCTGAATCCGGACCCCAACCCGTTTTGAGTGGCCCAAGGTGCGAGGTGATGACGGCAAAGATTTTGTTTTGCGCATAAGTTTCGATAAAGCTGCGGCCGAGAGCACTGCCTTCTTCGGGGTCTGTGGAACCACAAATTTCATCGACGAGCAAAAGATTCTGTTCGCCCTTCATTTGCGTGGCACGATCAAGGAGTTTAAGGTGTGCTGCAAAAGTCGAAAGATGTTCGTCCACGCTCTGAGAATCACCGATCGCGGTCACAAACTTTGTAAAGAACGGCAATTCGGAGGACGAACTTGCCGCAATGGGCATTCCACAGCGTGCCATTTGGGCGGCCAAACCCAATGCCTTTAGGAGTACCGTTTTACCACCGGCATTGGGGCCGGTGAGCAACAAAATGTGTTTCCCTTGATCAAGAGAAAGCGAATTTGGCACTACGGTTTCAGGTCGAGCACCACTGTTTAAAACCAGGAGTGGGTGTCTGAGATCTTTTAGATTTACATGATTGGTCGAAAAGAGGGGAGCGGTGGCACTGAGGTGTTCCGCTAATGTGGCGTGCGCCAAATAAAAATCCACCTCTTGTAAGATGTCACGGGAGTTATAAAATTCACCGCCCCTTGAAGACAAATACCTGGAAAGCTCAGTCAAGAGGCGCTCGATTTCTTGTTCGATCCCCCATTCAACCTGCTTTAGGCGGCTGTTCATAGGAATGACTTCTTCAGGCTCAATAAACACAGTCTGTTTGCTTTGGGATTGTGATTGGATTATGCCCTTAACATAGTGCTGTGATCCGCCCTTGACGGGAATAACCCAGCGCCCCTCACGGGAAGTGACATATTTGTCTTGAAGATAAATCTCCATGTCAAAATCGCGCACCAATCGATCCAATGTTTGCTGAATTTGTTTAGTGAGAGTTTCTTTTTCGCGAAACAAATTGAACAGTGTTTCGCTGGCATCACTCCGAATGTCTCCGCCGAGGGTAAAGATATTATCAATCGCTGAAAGTGGCTCATCGGCTTTCATCAAACGCTCAAAAAGTCCATTGAGCCATGGAGATTCAAAACTGCGGAGCACTTCCTTAAGCGCAATGGTTTCCGTGCAAAAATGGCGGACATCGCGAATTTCGAGGGAGCTTAAGACGGCTTGTTTTTTGATCTTCATGTACCAAGTATCAAAAAGGTCCAAGCTCTGCATAAAAGGACGCACGCCGGTTTTCAATAAATAGCGACCTTCTTCAATTTTAGCAAAACTGTTTGTAGCCTCTTCGACCGACGTTTTTGGCTGGAGGTCATTCAAGGCAGCTTTGGTGGGGGCCGCTGTGGCAAGTTTTTCTAAATGTTGAAGGAGTTCATCCCAATCCAAATTGTTTATATCACGCGTGTTCTTTTTTAGGTCCAAGAAGGTCCTCCGTTAAATCCACTGGTGCCAGTTAAAGTCAATCTTTCGGTGTTTCGTCGGCGACTCACCTGACGGTCGCCGTCCTCCTCACGCTTCGAATTGGTTCAAACTTCCGCCATTGCCATTAAATCACCACGCTGTCTGAAAGCGGGTATGGAGGTTTGCTACTCTCGACGTGTGCGTAGTATCCCAACAAAGCCCCCAAGTGCTGC
>JBILOD010000606.1:0-2548 GCA_044374645.1 Pseudobdellovibrionaceae bacterium
ATTTTGCCAATGATTACGGATCGACGATTGCCAAACTAAAAGGGTTATCGGCTCAAGATGCCCATGCCAATATAAAGCTCAATGAACGGAATTCGGATCTAAAAAAAGAATCAGAGGATTCTGAAAATTTAGAAAATGAAACCGCGGCTTTTGAATCGTGCGTGAGCCAATGGGTCGAAAATCAAAAACAAACGGCTGCTGATAGTTCTCAAACTTCGAACTTCAACGAGGAGTGTAAGGGTCTTTATAATAAAATCAAAGGGCGCATTGAAAACAACCAGCTTGTTTCAAACAGTAGGACAGATTCTACCCCTGAATATCAACCCGATGCTGAAGGCCAAAAAAACTATATTGAATTAAGCCAATATTCCTATAAAAGTTCTCACAGGGACGAGCTCAATGATATTCGGACGAAATTCCAATCATCAAAGACGTATGATGTAGAGCACTACCGAGCCAAAGAAGCGGGGATGCGAGCCCTTAAAGAAGCGGATCAATCCTATGGTCAGAACAAGAATGATGAAGGGGACTTCTTCAAAGAATCTGCGTTCATACTTGGTGATATCGTCACCGATGTACTACCCGTTACAGGCTTTGTTAAGGACTTCTACCGTGCGTGGACAGGGTACGACGTTACTTATGGGAATAAACTTTCAAGCACTGAGCGTGCTTTTTCAGGAGTATTTGCAGTTGCAAACTTGGCAACATTGGGAGGTGCGGGGCTAGTTAAAGCGCCCATCGCAGCTCTTGCAAAAATGGCAAAGGCAACTTTTGGTGAAATTCGAGTCGCAGAAGAAATCCTTCATGCGTCGCAAAAATTAGGTACCAAGGTTCACGTAATGATACCAGGGACTTCAGGGCAAACTGTTGTGCTCGGGCAAAGGATGGGGCGCATTCACGCTCTAGCTGATGAAATTAAAAATGCCGCAAACACCCTTGGTAAAGAAGGCATTGTTGTGCATACATTTGAAGAATCTCGGCCCGCAAAAGACTTTATTACAAGAAAGGGGAACGAATTAGGGCGTCGCTTAACTGACGCTGAACTAATGGAGTCGCCCTCATTTGCTGAAAATAGAATTTGGATAGAACGCATGCTCAACGAAGGACATTCTATCGTTATGCTCGAGGATATCAAACACCCTAGCGTCTTCGTGGATATGGAAATAGACACAATTAAAAAATACTTAAAAGGACTAAGAAATAGGTAGGATAAATTATGAAAAGCTTTTTACCAGCCTTTAAAGAAGCGATTGAAATTATTAAACCAGTTTTAGAAACAAACAATTTCTGTTTCTCAGGAGTAGAAGAAAGACCTCTAATTTGTACGCCACATTTAAAGCCGTTTATCGAAGACTTAAATGCTAATTTTACCAGAGGGGAAGACTCTGTTTCAATGGGGTGTACTTTTTCCCAAACCTCTAAGTTAATACTTACCTTCAGCTATTACAAGCCATCAAAACATATTGATTTTTTTATAAGCTACTACGCAACCGATCATAATCTTGCATTTTTTATTAATCATCCGCTCATTCAGTCGTACGAAGAAGGTGAGCTTCATATTTCAAAATACTTCAATGAACTAAAAAAACTCCTCGAGAAAACACTAATGGCTAAAATCAATGATGGCACAATTGAAAATCACTATTACAGGTTTCATGATGAATTCCGATAATTGGACACCAATTCGTTGGTTCAATTTTGGCTCACCGATGATAAACATGGCAAAATCCGAGGACAAAAATCATACGAACCCAAATTGGTTCTCCTTTTGTGATAGAGGCCATGACGGCGTCACTAAGTCTATTTGTCTTCTCGTCCATTGCGAGAACTCTTATAAACAGCGCCCTTCTGGAGGGTTCTGTTATCCGACTTTTAAAATTAACCAGATTTTGTTTGTGGCGCCAATTATAAAGCGTCTGCTGACCAACTCCCATGACCTGTGAAAGCTCAGCCCCCTTAAAAATACCCTCCGCTAGCAGTTGAGCACACTGTCGCTGAACTTCCTCTGGCCAGCGGCTAAGCCCTCGGCGTCGAAGTTCAACTCGCATTGCTGATATTTGTCACAAAAATTTTGCTTTATCCACATAGACCTCCTGCCTACGGAGGCTGCCCGAACTAGACACCAAACCATCGGAAGGGATTTTCCTTTTAATGAGATCAACTTTGAGTTTTAGTTAGACAAATCCAATTGAGCAGAACTCATCCGCTGAAAGAAAGACAACAACAAATACTAGATCAGTGACTAGCGTTCTTTACCGCCGAAGGCGGTTTACTTGAATGCGCATCGAAATCCCATTCTATAGAGTCGCGAGAGCCTTCCTCAGACGTTCAAGCGGCAAAAAAGTAATCGCTAAATTTTCAAATTTTTTAGTTCGGGGAGCTGTTATGTCTGATGAGACCATGAGATTTGCTCCTTTAGGATGAATCCCTCGAAATACCTTTAGACCGTGAGGATTAAATTCTGAGGCCTTCCATTTGCACTCTACGGCAATGGGGTCTTTTCCGCGTCTTTTAATGATAAAATCAACTTCGTTTTTTGATTTATCGC
>JBILOD010000246.1:0-6108 GCA_044374645.1 Pseudobdellovibrionaceae bacterium
GATCAACAAAAGTGAGAAGCTCGTTGAGCACCAAGTGCTCCCAATAGATACCACGTTCCTTAGGATGAAGTTCTGAGACTCCATTAAAAAATGTTATAAATCCTGTATCAAAAAAATAAACCTTAGGAGTTGATATAATTTCTTTACTGGCTCTTTTGTGAAAGGGTCGCAAAACGTAGGCAATATGTGTTTGTTCCATGATATTTAAGTATGAAGCTATGGTCGTATGACTTACGCCACAAGGGGCCGAAAAACTCTTGGCCTCAAATATCCCTCCACTTTGCAAGCCCAGCAGTTCGAAAAACTTCAAAAAGGCCCCTTTTTTTTCAATATTAAAAAGCTCTTCAATGTCTTTCGCCCAAAACGAATCCATCCATTCCTGATAAGACTTTTCAGGAAAAGCCGAGCTCAAAAAAAAGGGTGGTAAACCACCATTTACCATGCGCCTGTCAATGGATTTCATCCCAAAATCCACTAGATCTTGAACGCACATAGGAGGCAAAAAGACAGTCCGTTTTCTATCCGTCAGGGTGTCCTTAAATTTTCGACTGGCCCCGAGAGTGGAGGAACCCGTGGCGATCACTCTTAATTCAGGAAAATGATCCGCCGCAATTTTCAGAACCTCCGACGCATTTTCGAGACGATGAATTTCATCCAACGTGATTGCTTTCTGTTTACAAGTCTTAAAAAATTCTTCAGGGTCCTCCAAGAGGCGGCGAATTCGAGGTAACTCACAATCGAAATAGCCATCCGGAGTCAAAGCCTTACAAAGTGTGGTCTTTCCAGACCGGCGTACGCCGGTCAGCCAAACGACTGTCTTTTCATTCCATGCAGCTTTTATTTTTTCGAGCCAGTATCGTCGTACCATATGCAAGTATACTTGCATATGGTACGACTATGTGCAAGTATACTTGCACATAGTTTAGCGACTTTAGCTACCAAAACTTCCTGAAAAACGGGTTTATTTTAGGCCTATAATTTCATTGATCCGCTCTACTAGATAGATAGGGCATTCCACTTGGCGAATATCTCCAAGTTTTTTCTCGCGATAGTTCCCTGGAGAAAACTTGATGGTGGTTTTGGTAGCCCCAATCTGATTCACAAACTCACTCAGTGATCGACTCTTGGCTGATCTTGAACTCTTTACTTCAATCGGTACAACTTGCCCTCCATAACTGTAGACAAAGTCGACTTCAGCTTTGACCGCAGACTTATCTTTGAGCCAGTAGAACAGTTTCGGATCGTCAGAAGGATCAAGATAAGCCAAGTGCTGGGCGACAAACTGTTCACTCATAGGCCCAAAGCTAGGCGAATTCGCATCGAGAAATGAGTCGATCTGCAAACCGGCACTAACCAGCCCCACATCAAGGTGGAAAAGTTTATAGATTCGCTCGTCGGCCACTGATTTCAAAGGCAATGAGGTGGCGTTCGAGTGATAGACAGGCAAAATGATTCGCGCATAGATCAGTAGTTGAATAGCAGCTTTGAGGTTTATGGCTCGTTCGTCAGGATCAACTTCCGAATACTTCACTTTTTGTCCAATATGCCCAGGAACATAGTCAAAGACTGTTTCACAACGAATGATCTGAGTGCCCTTAGAGTACTTAAGGATATCGGCCTTGTAGGTGTTAAACAGATTCTTTTGAATTTTGCGAATCTCGAAAAGATCGCCACCGTCAACTTCAGCCTGCACGCATTCGGGCATCCCACCCGTTATCAAAAAAGAGTTCCACTCCTTCATCAGCAAGTCATGGGCATCCACTCCCATCTGTTCTGCTGGCTTTCTGAATTCCTCAACGAGTAGATGTTTATTCTTCGCTGCGAGATATTCACTGAAAGTAAATGGTCCCAAAAAATGAAACTCAATCCGTCCCACCGGAACTGAAATTGCTTGATCATGAAATAGAAAATCCAATAACGAGCCTGCTGCCACCACTGCCAATTGCGGATGGAGTTCATAGAAATACCGAAGTGCCACCAAGGCTTGAGGGCATTTTTGTATTTCATCAAAAAAAATAAGGTCATTTTTTGGTTCTAATCGCCGCCCAACCTTAAGTTCTATTTCGGTGAGCAGATCCCTCATTTCAATGACAGGCGATCCTAAACTTCTTAGGCTCTGCAACTCAAAATTGATTTCAATCAGTTGTAGATTCATTGCTTGGGCCAGTTGTTTGACTAAAAAAGTCTTTCCCACCTGACGGGCACCACGCAACACGAGCGGCTTTCTTTTTTTAGAAAGATACCATTGTTTTAGGGTTTCTAGACTTTTCCGCGCAAACACAGACTAACTCCATTTTATCGATAAGTCTATTATCCGACAAATTAATGCTCTTTTCAATCTATTTATTAGCATTTTATAGCTAAAAAGGAGGTTTATCGATACTGTTTCTTTTAAACACAGAGACCTTTTTGCCCACGGAACCTTAGAAAGTTCCTTAAAGACATTTGGATAGTTGACCAGACATAACTGGCATTGTTCTTATTGCTAAGTATCTATTTTATAAGAGAAATTGAAGATAAAATACGAACCCTTAGTCAAGAATTTCCTGCGATAGTGCTCACTGGAGCCCGTCAAGTGGGTAAAACTACGATACTTAAATCAATGTTCCCAGGATATGCCTATGTCAGTTTAGACATGCCGTCTTTGGCTGTTTTGGCTCAAGAGAATTCCGATCTCTTCCTTGCTCGGTTTCCGCCGCCCGTCATTATCGATGAGGTGCAATACGCCCCTCAATTATTTCGGTACCTTGAAATTTGGATTGATCAAAATCGTTCCACCAAAGGACAAATCATTCTCACTGGATCGCAAAAATTTAATCTCATGAAGGAAATTTCTGAAAGTTTGGCCGGGCGAATTGCCGTTTTAGAATTAGAACCGCTTTCATTCCATGAATTGAGTCAGCACAATAAAGTCAATAGCCAGCTGATTCTTGAAAGCTTTGAACGCGGGTTTTATCCAGAATTGTGGCGTGAACCCAACCGCAATTCCAACCATTATTATCAATCCTATTTGGCCACCTACATAGAAAGAGATGTGCGACAAATTATAAACATCACCAATTTATTGGATATTGAAAAATTCATTCGCCTTTTGGCTTCTCGAACAGGACAGATTGTCGAGAAGGAAAGTCTCGCAAAAGATGTCGGCATTCGCGTTCCCACTTTAAACAATTGGCTCTCGGCTCTTGAAGCTTCGAACCAAATCACTTTCTTGCAGCCTTACTACGAAAACTTTGGGACCCGCCTCATCAAAAGCCCCAAAGTTTACTTCTCGGATGTTGGGTTCTGCAGCTATTTATTGGGACTTGATAAAGATTCATTGTTGAAATCGCCAATTCTGGGGTCCCTATGGGAAGATTTAGTTTTCAATGAACTTTGTAAAAGAAACCAGTGCCAAGAAAAACCAGGGCAATTCTGGTATTACCGAGACAGCTTACCGCGTGAAGGGGATATCCTCTATGTCAATAAGGGTGAAGTTCATTACATTGAATGCAAATGGAGCCAATCACCTGAAAAGAAATCGGCTACCCAACTGGCAACCATTGCAAACTCACTTAAATCGAGAGCCGTCAGAAGTGGCTCCTGTTCCATAATTTCTAGGGCGGATATCAGTTATCCAGTGACGAATTCGGTATTCACCTATCCCCTTCAAGAATTTCAGCTCCCAAAATAGACCCTAGAGACCAAAACCGCATTCGAATTCTTCTATCAGATCTTCTTATGGCAGGGTTTTCGATATTTTCTTTAAAGTTCTCCTCGCTTTTGGAGTTTGAAAATGAAAATATCTTTTAAGTATCGACGGCACTCAAACCTTTGCCTCTGATAGTGTGCAAAGTGAGTGTCGAAACAACAGGAATTATGCTGAACAAAGCACGGTGAGTTTATTAAATGGAGTATGGCGGTACAAAAAAGATCTAAAACTCGAAAAGGAAAAGCTGGCACGATACTCAGTCGGCCAACATCTTGCACCTTTTCAATAATGATCTCAGGGAGAGATTTTTTGCCTTTGATTTCTTTGGCCGTCTTCTCTGCCAGAGCAAGACTCGCTTCTTTCAAAGCCTCAATGGACGAACCTCGGATGTCCTTTATTTTTTGCTGATCTTTTTCTGGCAGCAGTTCGACATTGAGGACTCGATTCCCCATAGCCTCTATCCTGGTTTGAATGTATTCCTTGTCCTCAACAAAAATATCAATGCCATCACGACCCCTTGACGCTGAAACATAGAACTGCTCTTGATTGAGGGCTCGGCCGCCGAGATTGGTCATTGCGACAATCACATGGTCGCAGGTCTTACCTTGAGCGGAATACGAGGTTGAAACGTACCCATAATCGAGGTGCTTTACTTCTTCAGCGAGCTTTCTTCCATCTTCGAGGAAGATTTCACCGTTTTTAATTTCTTTCACTTTGACCGATTCGCCATTGGTGAATCGAGCAAACTCTTTTCTTTGAGGTCTTTGGATGTCTTCTTCTTTTGAGGTGATGTCTTTTTCGATGTGGACTCGCTCATTTTTTTGAAGAAGGAGTATTTCTCCCTCTTTGATTTCAATGATCTTTTGCTCGGCGACATCGACCTGATTGCCTAGAAACTCCTTCGGATTGAACTCTCGCTCCTCTTCTGTCCTTGTATTAATCAATAAAGCTTTATCACTTGAAACCTCTTTGACCTTCCAACTAGTGCCTTTATCAAAACCGTTGTTGGAATGCAGAAAATGCACAAAGTGAGCCTCATCACCACGGGAGAGGTAATTGGAAAGATTCATTTTCTCAGCCTCAGTAAACCGGACGGAGGCAAAGACTTCTTTTTCAATAGTGTTTTGGCCCATTCTTTCTTTTAAAGCGCTACGGATACCCAAGGTCAGAGATTGCACCTCTGTTCGTGTCGGAGTCACCACGATCACAGACTTACCGGCATCGGTTTTTTCCACGACGAATAAGAAAAATAAAGAGGAAAGTGGCTCCCCCAGATCCCGCCCAAAGCCAGTCACAAAAGGATTATTGTTTGCTCAAAACTGACTCCAGCTGCTGATTTGGGTTTAAACAACTATTATGTATCAGTGGGAGGTCCTGAAAAAAGACTATTCAGCCATTGAGCTCATCCAAGAATTTGTTCCTCAAGTACCGCGACCTTTATCTAAATCGCAGATAGGGCTATGTTTTTATAGAGCTTTTTAGTGAATCGAAAATGGCCGATTCAATGACCATTTCCGGATTTATTGTCCGATTTATGAATTCGGCAAGTCGCGATGTGTCTTTGCCTCATTGCAATCTATGGCACTCAGTTTGCAGTGCAGGTGCTGGCACTAGGTTAGGTTAATGTTGGACAACTAAAAACAATAGAGGTTTATTTTGGCGACACAAAAAGGGACGATTGCACTATCGGTAGCCATTTTTTTTGGTTTAACGCTTTCAAGCTTGCCGGGTTTCCCTATTAGTAATTGTGATACTGAAAACGATGTTTATAAGCATTCGGTGAAAGTCTGTCAGGATCTGGAAAAAGCATCCAATGCCGCTGGTGTGGCATTGGCCATAGCCTCAGCTACACTGAACCCTATAGCTATTGGAGCGGCCCTTACCACTGCTACAAGTGCGGCCAAAGCTGCTGAACATAACTGTAAAATTAGAGACAATAAAGAGAAGTCATTAGTTAGATGCATAAACTTGTTTAATGAAACTTTGAGGCAATCCATCCAAAGTGCCGCCAATTCTTATAACCAAACTGAAAAACAACTAGAGATTACGAAGCTTTGGCAAAGTGCAAATCTTCAACATCAAGATCGCCTTTATCGATTTCTACAAGAAGCCAACAGCGCAAAAAAAAGTACACTTTTGCTGTCTGAAGAATGGCTTCACATCGACGGAGAGACGCTCAGTGAAGACTTGGCTCAAATAAAGCGTGAACACCGAGTACTGAGAGATAAAGTCAAGACCTACGAAAGCAATAGTAACATGGGACCCGTTATTAAATATCCGTGGAATTAAAGAAAGACGATCTATGCAAATTTTAAAAACTACCTTTTTTAGTTTAGCTCTCACGTTAGGAATACAGATCATTTTTTTCTCCGAATTCGGTTGGGCCATCTATCGTCATGGAACTGCAATGCTTAATG
>JBILOD010000067.1:0-11192 GCA_044374645.1 Pseudobdellovibrionaceae bacterium
AGTTGAAAATCGAAAATGCCGCAGGTATGCGACGTCAAGACATGGTCTTTGAAGTCTTAAAGCGAGCAGCTCGTTTAGGTGAAGATATTTATGGCAGTGGTGTCCTTGAAATTTTACCTGACGGATACGGTTTTCTTCGTTCTCCAGACTATAACTACCTTCCAGGTCCGGATGATATTTATGTAAGCCCATCGCAGATTCGTCGTTTTGGTCTGCGCACAGGGGATACTATTACTGGTACGGTGCGCCCCCCTAAGGATGGTGAACGATATTTTGCACTGTTGAAAGTTGATTCCCTCAACTTTGAAACACCAGAGAAGAGTAAAGATAAGATTTTATTTGATAACCTAACGCCACTATATCCTAATCAGCGTCTACGTTTGGAATATACACCAAATGAGTACACCACTCGAGTTGTGGATTTGATGGCTCCACTAGGAAAAGGTCAGCGAGCACTTATTGTCGCTCCTCCTCGCACAGGTAAAACTGTTTTAATGCAGAATATTGCTAACGCCATTTCTGCAAACCAGCCAGATGTGAAGTTGATTGTATTATTGATCGATGAACGTCCGGAAGAAGTGACAGATATGTCGCGGAATGTGAAGGGTGAAGTTGTTAGTTCGACATTCGATGAACCACCTACTCGTCACGTTCAAGTTGCTGAAATGGTACTTGAGAAGGCTAAGCGGCTTGTGGAGCATAAACATGATGTCGTGATCTTGCTCGACTCGATCACTCGTTTGGCGCGCGCCTACAACACAGTGGTTCCACCGTCTGGAAAGATTCTTTCGGGTGGTGTGGATTCAAATGCACTTCACAAACCTAAGAGATTTTTTGGTGCTGCTCGTAATATCGAAGAAGGTGGAAGTTTAACCATCATTGCGACTGCGCTTATTGATACTGGTTCCCGTATGGATGAAGTGATTTTTGAAGAATTTAAGGGTACTGGTAATGCTGAAATACATTTGGATCGTAAGTTGATGGAAAAACGTATTTTCCCATGTATGGACATCAATAAGTCTGGTACTCGTAAAGAGGACCTATTGATCGAAAAGGCTGATTTGAACCGTCTTTGGATCCTCCGCAAGGTGTTGGCGCCAATGAATGTGATCGACAGCATGGAATTTTTGTTGGACAAGTTACAGGCAACAAAGTCGAACAAAGACTTTTTGAGTGGAATGAGCGGCAACTAAGGTATTGAAAAAATTAAATTAAATTAAAACACTAAAACTTATACCGGGTTCGTGAGAATGGGCTCGACAAGAGGTGCCATGGTGTGGTAGACGCTATGGCTTCCGTATTAAGAAGGGGACGAAAGATGAAAAAGAGTATTCATCCCGAATTAAGAGATGTCGTATTTAAAGATGTTTCATGCGATTATGCCTTTTTGGGAAAGTCGACATTGAGTTCAAAAGAATCCGTTAAATGGGAAGACGGAAAAGAATATCCTGTGATTAAGGTGGAGATTTCTTCAGCTTCCCACCCATTTTTCACTGGTAAACAACGAGTAATGGATACTGAAGGTCGTATCGATCGCTTCCGTAAAAAATACGGAACCAAGAAGTAGTAGATCCATTCAGTTTTTTTAAAAATGCGGCTTTATGGGCCGCATTTTTTATTTTTTGCTCTAAATATCGATTGATGTTTAAATAGAGTTGCGTACTAGAATCTTTCTCACAGATTTGTTAATTTTTCTTTATTTATCTCCCTGTAGAGGGCTCTAAGATGTTTTCTAAGTTATCCGAAGTTGAATCTCGCTATGAAGAGGTTAATTTACAGCTACAGAGGCCCGATATTGCCTCTGATCAAAAACAGTATCGAAGCTTAATGAAAGAATTGGCCGGCTTAGAAAAAGTCGTTAGTTTCTATCGGTCGTACAAAAAGAAAAAACAAGACTACACATCAAATATTGAACTCCTGCAAAATGAAAAAGATCCTGAAATGCGGGAACTTCTCAAAGAAGAAAACAAGCAGTTCGAAGTTGATATTCCAACAATGGAAGAAGAGTTGAAAATTCTACTTCTTCCTAAGGATCCCAATAATGACAAAGATGTTCTCATTGAAATTCGCGCTGGTACGGGCGGAGATGAGGCAAGTCTATTTGCAGATGAATTATTCCGCGCGTATACTCATTACTGCCAAAAGCAGGGCTGGACAGTCAGATTACTATCAATGTCCGAAGGTAATGTGGGTGGAGTAAAAGAGGTGATCGCTAGCGTTAGTGGCGACAGCGTTTATGGTCGACTGAAATTAGAAAGTGGTGTGCATAGGGTGCAAAGGGTGCCAAAAACTGAAACGCAGGGGCGCATTCATACTTCAACTGTTACCGTCGCTATTATTCCTGAACAAGAGGATGTGGAAGTAAAAATTGATCCTAAGGAAATCCGCATTGATGTGACCAGATCCCAGGGAGCTGGTGGACAGTCCGTTAATACCACAGATTCGGCGGTTCGCGTGACTCACTTGCCGACTGGAATCATTGTGTTCTGCCAGGAAGGTAAATCCCAGCTTGGAAACCGTGAGCAGGCGATGAAGATCCTATATTCCAAATTAGCCGCACTCGAAGAGGAACGTAAACGGAAAGAAGCGTCTGATGCTCGTCTCTCTCAGATTGGGACTGGGGATCGTTCCGAGAGAATTCGGACTTATAATTTCCCACAATCACGCATCACAGACCATCGCATTGGTCTGACCATTCATCAAATTGATGCGGTAATGAGTGGAAGCTTGGAACTCCTGATTGATCCAGTGGTGGCGCACTATCAAGCGGAAGCACTCAAAAACCAATCGCAGAAAAACGGCGTTGAAATTTAATGAAGGTCAAAGAGGTTTTCGAAAAATCAGTTCAATTTTTGAGAGAACGAAATATCGAAAGCCCGAGGCTGGAGGCAGAACTTTTGGTTTCTTCCGTACTCAAAACGGATCGAGTTGGTATCTATTTGAAATATGAAGCGCCATTGACAGAGATTGAATTGAGTCAGCTCCGCGAGCTGGTCGTTCGCAAGAGCAAGGGAGAGCCTACGGCCTATCTCTTGGGTGAAAAGTATTTTTTTGGACGGCGTTTTCACGTTGGCCCTGGAGTCTTGATACCACGTCCGGAGACAGAGCTAATAGTTGAAGATGTTATTAGTTATTTTCGAGAAAACCTGGTTCGTATTCCCGCCCGAATTGCAGATTTGGGTGCTGGATCGGGGTGTTTAGGTTTAACACTTGGACTCGAGTTTCCTCAATCACAGGTGGCATTAGTGGAGCGCTCACTTCAGGCTTTTGAGTTTTGCAGAAAAAACCTGGAAACTGTTATTGAGGAGCCTCAGCGCTCGCGGTTTCAAATTTTCCATCAGGATGTCGAAAATTGGCAGGCCTCTGATGCGTTTGACTTAGTGGTGGCCAATCCCCCCTATATTGATCCTGCCGATGAAAATGTTTCCTCCATGGTTCGAAAGTACGAACCCAACGAAGCCCTGTTTTCAGATGATCACGGGTTGGCCGACATCAAGAGCTGGTTGCTCAAATTAGGTGAAATACTAAGCCCCAAGGGCATTACCTATTTCGAAATAGGGCACAAACAGGGCCCTGATGTAAAAAAATTATTTGAGTCGCAGAATATTTTTAAAGCAGTTGAGATTCTTCAAGATTTCAATAAAAAGGATCGAATTATCAAGGCGGTAAAAAATGGATAAAATGATCGTTGAAGGTGGCGCAGTTCTCAATGGCCAAGTGAAAACTAGTGGTGCGAAGAATGCGGCTCTTCCAATCTTGTTTGCAACGCTATTAGCAGAGGGAAAGCACGTTTTTCGTAATGTCCCTCGCTTGAAAGATATTGAATCGACAGCCGGACTTCTTGAGTCCTTAGGCTGTGAAACCGGATGGCAAGGTGATGTATTTAGCGTTAACGTTAAGAAGCCCCAATCACTAGAAGCTCATTATGACCTTGTTCGTAAAATGCGAGCGAGCTTTCTTTGTTTAGGTCCCCTTTTGGCAAAATATGGTGAGGCTGTTGTGTCCTTACCAGGCGGCTGTGCTATTGGCGCTCGCCCCATCAATCTTCACTTAGAAGCAATGAAGGCCTTGGGTGCAGAAATCATTCTCGAAGAAGGTTATGCTCGAGCAAAAGCTAAAAAGCTTAAGGGCGCATCATTCTTGTTTGAAACCGCGACGGTTGGCGGCACCGAAAATATGTTGATGGCGGCGACTCTTGCTGAGGGTGAAACCATCATCGAAAATGCAGCTAAAGAACCAGAAGTTGTTGATTTGGCCAACTATCTGAACGCTATGGGCGCGAAAATTAGCGGTCATGGAACCAGTATTATTCGTGTAGAGGGTGTTGAGAAATTATCTCCTGCCGAACACACTATTATGCCAGATCGTATTGAAGCGGGTACTCTTTTGATTGCAGGAGCAATCACAGGGGGCGAGGTTACAGTAACGGGCTGTTCTCCACTGCTTTATGAGTCACTAATTTACAAAATGCAAGAGTCAGGCTTCAAGATTACTCATACACAAGATGCAGTGACAGTTTATCCTTGCAAGGGATGGATTGGTGTTGATGTGACGACGGCGCCATACCCTTTGTTCCCGACTGATTTACAGGCTCAATACATGTCATTGATGGCAGTAGCTCAGGGGACAACGGTTATTACCGAGACCGTTTTTGAAAATCGATTTATGCACGTTCAAGAATTGGTCCGATTGGGTGCCGATATCACGCCTAAATCGAGAGTAGCTGTTGTTCGGGGTAAGCCAGGTAGCTTGCGTGGAGCGCCAGTGATGGCAACAGACTTGCGAGCCAGTGCAAGTTTAGTTTTGGCAGGGCTTGCTGCCAAGGGTGAGACAACAGTAAGTCGCATTTACCACCTCGACCGCGGGTATGAAAAACTCGAAGAAAAGCTCATGGCCCTTGGTGCTAAGATCGCACGTAAACCAGAATAACCGATAACAGAAAAATTTTAAAACGATGTGGCTCGTTTATAAATTTGAGCCGCATCTTTTTGGAGTCGAGGTGCTGATAGAACTGTTCTAAATAGCACGGAGTCTTTAAGATTCTTTGTGTTGGCGCCCATCACCACTCCGCCTTTGGCTAAATCAAATTGAATGAGTTGAATTTTTAGTAGTTTGTGTCGAAGAACCATAGCGAGACGTTCAAGAAAAGGTTCCTTCTTGTCTGCAGGTGCAGTGATCAAATCAATAAGTAATAAAAAATCTGGATCGTTGCACTGGGCTTTAGAGCCTAAGGTGCTGTTGGCAAGATCGGCACTCAAAAGTTCAAGGCAGGGATGCACAGAGTTGGATTTTATTGAGGTTGAAGACAATCCGTTTTTGAAGCTGAGAATTTGCCGAACTAAATCATCTTGCCAAAAAAGATTAAAAGATTCGATTAAATCCCAGCGTTTTTGCCGAACCAGTTGATTTAACAATAGCCATTTAATTGTTTCAGACCCTATATTATTAGAAACTATTGTTCGAAGTTCAGTAAGGATCGATTCAATAAATCGCCCTTCATTATCCTGGAGAAGTTGGGCAAATCGGAATTCTTCACTCCATACAAAGTCAGGCTTCTCATAATTGAGAGACACCTCACTTCTAAAGATCGAAGCTAGATGATCGACTGTTGATTGATAAGCGCTATCCTTTAATGAAACCCTGTTAACCTCATTGCGATCTGTGAGGGTGTTATATAGCAGGGGCCTCTTATCAAAAATGGCGAGCCACTGTCCTTCACGAATTGAATATCGGGTATTGAGATTCAAGGCCCAATGGCTCCAGGACGATTCAATCATTATAGGACGGTCACTCAAAGTGGCATTGCTCTTACCATTCAATAAAGCGAGTAAACTGACCCCATGAAATGGATCTGAGGCATGATCGGACTCGGTTGTAACACCAAAGAAGTCGTGAAGAGTTGCCCCTAAATCTTGTAAAGTCACATGGACGTCGACTTTCCACTGATGTGGAATCTCTTCGCGGCCTTTGAGAGGCTTGATAAATAAAGGTACAGAAACATTCTCAGAGAAAAGGTTTGTACTTGGGAGTTCGTTAAAGCGAGCGGGGTTACTGATGCCATTTAGACCAGTAAGAATAATATAAGTACGATCCCAAAGGTGTTCTTGTTTAAGGTAGGTAAACAAAATATAGAGATTTTCATCGATTTCTTCGAGTTGGCCCTCAAATCCATGGGGTCGTGGTTCGAGGAGCTCATTCTGGGTTACGACGAGAGGAAATAGTAAGTCGGAAACGTGAATAATGCCAAAAAAAGTATCCTTTTTGGCCTCAGCTTTCAGCCAATCCCTAAAATGCAAAAAAGACTCCGAAATCGGTCGATAAAGTGTTGTTGGTGAGAGATCGAAGTCATCATCAAAAACCTCAAAGCCTTGGTGAAGACGTGAGTATCGTTTTATGGTTGGCGCCGACGCTATGAAAAAGGTCCGCGCCTTCTTCTGAATTAACTTCTCAGGGAGGGTTTCTGTTGTTGCCCGCAAAAAGGACTGACCATTGTCTCTTAATCCGCTCCTGAGGGGACTTGTTCCAGTGATAAGGGCACCTAGACCAGCCTGAGCCATGGGGGAGGGCGTATAAGCATGGGTGAATCGAACGGCGTCATTGCAGAGAATCTGAAAGCCAGAGCGCTCCAAGTCCTCAAAGGGATTGCAGGAAAACGTAGTACCAGAGAGTCCTTCAACGGCTATCACTAAGACAGAGGGCCCAGTTTGAAGGTTCCTCTGGCAAGAGCACAGCAAAAGAATAAACAAAACGTATATGGTTATACCGAGGCGCATGACGGGTATGATAACTTGACCAAGCATTTTGAGCCAGAAATAATTCTCAAAACAGGGATCTGAGCAAAAGGGGTAAGTATGTTGACAGAGAGATTTCTAGCCATCGCACAAGTTGGAGACCAGTTTATTCTTTGGTTACTTGTTGGATTAAGTGTGATCAGTATTGCATTCATCCTTGAGCGCTTTTTTGTACTCCGCTCCATCGGTTCTAAGAGTAAAGTGGTGCGCGAAAAAATCAAAGTCGCACTTGCAAGCCAAAATGATGAAGTTATCGAGGAAATAGGAAAAGACGTCTCCACTTTAGAAGGGCGAGCTCTCAGTTATGGATTAAAGCATGTTAAAACCTCTGGATCGAAGGGATTGGAAGAGCTCTTTAATTCAATTGTGTTAATGGAAAAGCCAGACTTAGAAAGATATCTTAACTTTCTGGCGACCCTTGGTTCAAATGCACCCTACATTGGATTGCTCGGAACCGTGATGGGTATCATGAAGGCGTTCCATGACTTGTCTGTGAGTTCGGAAGCAGGCCAACAAACTGTGATGGCAGGAATTTCTTCGGCGTTGGTGGCTACGGCAGCTGGATTGTTTGTCGCAATTCCTGCGGTTTTGGCCTACAACTATTACTCGAAGCAAGCGAAGGGTATCTTACAAAATTTGGATGTCGTGAAAGAGCTTTGCGTTTCAATTGCCAAGAAAAGAGGACTTTGACAATGGCATCGAAGCTAGGAAGCAATGAAGAAGCCATATCCGATATTAACGTTGTCCCCTTGGTGGATATTATCTTGGTTGTGCTCATTATTTTTATGGTGACGGCACCGATGATTATGAAGCCTAGTATTACAGTTAATCTGCCAAAGGCTGCCAGCGGGGATGCCAGTCAGGAGACACAGCTCACTATCACTTTGGCAGGAGATGGGAGAGTGTTCTTGAACACGAAGCAGACCACCCTACCAGAGGTTTTGGCTGCGGCCCAGGCGGCAGTGATTAAGAATCCAGAAGTCCAAGCGATTATCTCCGCAGATAAAGATGTTCCTCACGGCGATGTGGTGACAGTCATGGACATTATTAAACAGGGTGGAGTCAAAAAATTCGCTATTTCAATAGAGAAAAAACAATAATGATCATCATGACACTAAAGTTATTTTCAATTTCGGTCGTTGGTGTTTTTTTATTTACAAGTATAGGCCAAGCCCAAGATTTTCTCTCCGAACAAGACCACGTTGAAAGTAATCCCCTCAATTCAACTTTAACTGAAGGTGAGCAAGCTGGATCGTCCAAACCAAAGCTGCTCTTATCCAGCTACCTTGAAGTGCCTACCCATTCTTTCCTAATTTCGACCGATGCGGGGCGGGTGAACCAACAAGAGGTGGATCAACGGGTTCAATACAATCCAACCTTTGGACCGAACGTGGGCGTGAAGGGAACTTACGGTAGTTTTAGTCTCCAATATGGTCAACGCTTGTCTTTTATTGATGGCACAGAAAAACAAATCTATGGTCGGACTCGCTATCAAGACTGGCGTTTTGGATCGGCTATTAGCAACAACATTGGTTTAGAAATCTATTATCAAAATTATAATGGGTTTTATGCCGATTTATCGGGCCAGGAGGGATTACAGTCCTCGTTCGGACCGGGAGATCAAACTCAGCTTGCGAGCGCAACGCCTGGATCGGGTGCTATGCCGAGTGATACGAGCAAAAATATTATCAATCGCCCAGACGTTCGAGCGCTGAATTATGGGGCTCGTGCAACCTATGCGATTTCAGTGTCACCTATACTTGAGGTCTTAGATCCACAACAACGGGAACTAGAATCGAAGTGGAATTTTAAATTTTTGGGTAAAACCTATTTCAATCATCTCACCATTCGGGGTGACCAAACCCTTGTACCAGAGGTAAATGCCGATGCGTTTAGTCCAATCGCCGACCTGACTCAAATCAATACCAACACTTTGGGGGTGGGAGTCGGCATGGGGGTACAAGCGCCAATATCAAAAAGAACGACCGTGGGTTTTGATGCCATTCTCGGCTTAGGACTGCAGCTTCAAGCAAGCCATTTTGTGGATCACAAAGATGTGGGGCTGGCGGCAGGCCAAGAAATGAATGCCAACTTCTATTTTGACTGGCGTTCTCAACAACACGCCGTCAGGTCAGCGTTTTACTGGGATACTCTAAGTTCAAAAGTCGAAGCTATCAACTTTGATTCGAGCAACTTGGGAATAAATTTTGTTTATACCTACGAAGGCCTGAATTTAGGAAGTTAAAAAAATCATAATCTCTCAGCGAGGCGAACTTTGAGTCGATCCACAATGAAGGACCGATCTGCGGGGGCGCCAAGTAGTTCTTCCACTGTGATCATCACTGAAGGTTGAAATCCGCAGGGAAGAAGACCTCTGAATGCCTCTGGGTCGAAATCCACATTCAAAGCAGCACCATGGAAACTCACCCAGTGACGGATCGAAAGTCCAAGCGAAGCCACTTTTTTATTGCCAACCCAAACTCCGGTTTCTTCTTTGTTGGCTAAAGCAGAATCTTTTGGTTGGTAGCTCTTGCCTTGGGCCTTGATACCCAAATCACCAAGCACATCGACAATGGCCAATTCAAATTGCCGCAGGAAAGAGCCCACATCGCGAGCCTTTCGTTGATTGGATTCCTCAAGGAGAGAAATAATCGGATAAATGACAATTTGATTTGGTCCATGGTAAGTAGCACGACCACCGCGATTGATTTCCGCAATCGGACCACTCCACTCAGTGATATCGCCAACAAGAGTGCCGCGACCTTTAGTGACTATGGGTGGATGAGAGCAGAAGATAATTGTTGGAGGTCGTGTCCCGGCGCGGACATCTTCAACGTAGGATTCTTGCTTGGCTAAGGCCTTATTGTAATCAATAAGGCCCCAGTTTTCGAACAGTAAAGAAATCAAGGATGGGCTCCGTTGGCCTTATCCTTAGCAAGCGGTTTTTGAATAATGTGGATTGCGTGACCAAGAGTTGCTTCTGCGGCCTCCATCATTGTCTCGCCTAGAGTTGGGTGAGGATGAATGGTGAGGGCAATGTCTTCAAGGCGCGCAGCCATTTCAATGGCCAACGCAGCTTCCGAGATCAAGTTGCTGGCTTCAGGTCCAACGATGTGAACTCCCAATACGATGTGGGTATCAGCATCGGCAATCATTTTCACAAAACCGTCGGTCTCCATCATTGAAACGGCACGGCCATTGGCGCCGAATGGAAATTTAGAAACCAAAAGATTTTTGTGTCCTTTAGCGCGAGCCTCATCTTCAGTCATACCAGCCGAAGCAATTTCCGGATCCGTAAACACCACCGCAGGGATCACCTTCACATCAAACACGCGGTTAGCGCCTTTAAGGATTTCGGCGACCATGACGCCTTCATGACTGGCTTTATGCGCTAGCATTGGTTGGCCAACGATATCCCCAATCGCATAAATATGCGGAAGATTAGTTTGGCGTTGAGCATTGGTTTTTACAAAGCCACGCTCGTCAATAGCTAAACCAATTACCTTTAGATTGGCCTGGTCTGAGTTAGGACGACGTCCAACGGTTACAAGGATTTTATCACAAGGAAGTACTTGCTCTTTACCTTGCACTTCGATGGTGACTTCCATACCAGAGGCCGTTTTCTTTTGCCCCTTAGCTTTGGCGTTTAGCAGAACATTGATTCCGTTCTTTTTCAAACGACGGCTGACGACTTGAGCGCATTCAGCATCAACCACACCTGCCAAGAGTGAACTTTGCGCTTCAACAACGGTCACCTCAGTACCAAGCTTAGCCAAGTAACTGCTGATCTCGAGGCCAATATAGCCTCCACCAATCACCACCAATTTTTTAGGAATTGCATCGAGCGCTAAAGCACCGGTCGAAGACATGATGTTCTTCTCATCGAACGGAAAGCCAGGAATTTCGATGGGGCGGGAGCCGGTAGCCAAAATGTACTTCTGACCAACAACGGTTTGCGTGCCCTCTTTGGACGTCACGGTGACTTCCTTGGCGTTTTTAAAACTAGCATCACCTTTAATGATAGTAACGCCATTGCCCTTGAGCAATTGGCCTACGCCACCAGACATTTTTGTGACGACAGACTCTTTCCAGGCCAATAGTTTCTTCATGTTAACCTTAATGGGGCCTGGAATTTCAAAACCCATTTCAGGGGCGTCATGTTGAGCGCGGTGAAGAAAGTGGCTGGCTGAAATCATTGCTTTTGACGGAATACAACCAACGTTCAAACAAACGCCACCGAGAGATTCCTTTTCAATGATAGCGGTTTTAAAACCAAGTTGGCCCGCGCGAATCGCCGCCACATAACCACCGGGTCCAGAACCAATAACAACAACGTCAAATTGAGTTACAGACATGTTAAACTCCCTTACATCATTTCGGCCATGAGGACGCCGGGTTGTT